>CAJKEF010000069.1 GCA_905198825.1 uncultured Collinsella sp.
TGCCACCCCGCGACGAGGTGGCGGAGTTTCGCGTTATGGACACGGCGGCCCTGTACTTCGATTTCTACGAGGGCGGCCTGGCGTTTGAGGAACGCGATGACGAGAGCCTGTTCCACTTGCTGACCGAGGGCCTGTCTGCCCTGTCCGAGCTGGGCGAGGTCATGCTCAGCGACCGTCTGCGCCAGATTTCGGTGCGCCCCGCGCCCAAGCTTTCGGTGCGTGCGACCGTCAAGAGCAACCTGCTCGACGTCGAGCTGGGCGCGAGCGGCCTTTCGGCGGCAGACCTTGCCATCTACCTCGACTCCTACAAGCGTCACCAGACGTTTGCGCGTCTCACGTCGGGCGATATCATTCGCCTGGACGAGGGGGCGCGCGCCGCGTTTGGCCTTGCCGAGGATCTGGGGGTCGATGCTGTCGACCTGCTCGACGGCGTGTCGCTTCCCGCGTCGAGTACCCTGTTCGTCGACAGCATGCTTGCGCGCACGCCGGCGCTTGAGGCCGATCGCGACGCTGCGTTCCGCCGTACCGTCGAGCGCCTGGACACGCTCGGCAAGATGGACTTTACGGTGCCGGCATCGCTCAAGGCCACGCTGCGTGGCTACCAGGTCGACGGATACCAGTGGCTCGGCTCGCTCGAACACCTGGGCCTTGGCGGTATTTTGGCCGACGACATGGGCCTGGGCAAAACACTCCAGATGATTGCGCATGTCCTGGCGCGCGTGGAGGCGGGGGACACTAAGCCCACGCTTGTGGTGTGCCCTGCGTCGCTTGTGTACAACTGGACCGCCGAGCTGGAGCGCTTCGCCCCGTCGCTCGATGTGTGCGCCATCGTGGGCGCCAAGGCCCAGCGTCGCGTGCAAATTGCCGGTGCCGCCGAGCACAACGTGGTGGTGACGTCGTATGACCTCATGCGCCGCGACATCGACGAATACGTCGAGCAGAACTTTGCCCGCGTGGTGCTCGACGAGGCCCAGTACATTAAAAACCCGCTCACCCAGGTGGCCCGCGCTGCCAAGCGCCTGCCGGCCGGCGTGCGCTTTGCCTTGACGGGCACGCCCATCGAAAACCGTCTGTCCGAGCTCTGGAGCATCTTCGACTTTTTGATGCCGGGCCTTCTGGGCACGCGCGACTCATTTGCCAAGCGCTTTGAGGGTCCCGTCGAACATACCGAGGGTGACAGCGCCGCTCGTCTGCAGGCGCTCGTGTCGCCGTTTGTGCTGCGCCGTGTCAAGGAAGACGTGGTGGCCGACCTGCCCGAGAAGATCGAGGATACGGTCATGGCGCAGCTCACCGGCGAGCAGCGCAAGCTTTACCTGGCCAACCAGGACCGCATCGCCCAGCAGGTGCAGCACCGCGAGGCCGGGGAGTTTAAGAAAGACAAGCTCAAGGTGCTTGCCGAGCTCACCAAGCTGCGCCAGATCTGTTGCGATCCGCATCTGCACTATGCGGACTACAAGGCGGGAAGCGCCAAGCTCGATACGTGTATGGAGCTCGTCCATGGCGCGCTCGACGGCGGTCATCGCATCTTGCTGTTCAGCCAGTTTACGGGCATGCTCGATATCATCGGCAAGCGCCTGGCCAAGGAGGACATCGCCTTCCTTAAGCTCACGGGCGCATCTTCTAAAGAGAGTCGCGCCAAGATGGTTGCGCAGTTCCAGGCGGGCGAGGTGCCGGTGTTCTTGATTTCGCTCAAGGCGGGCGGCGTGGGCCTTAATTTGACGGCTGCCGACGTGGTCATCCACTACGACCCGTGGTGGAACGTGGCGGCGCAGGACCAGGCGACCGACCGTGCCCACCGCATTGGCCAGCAGCACACCGTGACCGTGTACAAGCTCATCGCCAAGGACACGATCGAGGAACGCATTATGCAGATGCAGGAGTCCAAGCGTAATCTGGTCAACAGTGTGCTCGGCGGCGATGGTATCTCGTCGGCGCTGTTTACCCGCGAGGATGTTCTGGCGCTGCTCGGCGGCGACGGGCGCTAACCTGCTCGGGTGGGGCTGCTGGGGTAGGCAGGACGGTCGACGCATTTTGGCTCGACCGCTTGCCTAATCCGTTATGTGTTCATTTGCAATGCCGTGGATGGTTTGTCTGCCTTTGGGCATAAGAACCATCAAGAACATTGGCACATCAGCAAAGGAGAACATCATGGCGAAATTCTTTAAGGACCCTGACGGCAAGCTCATCGCCGCCCTTGGCGACGACGTTGCGACCCCTGCCGGCTGCACGGAACTGACTGCAAACACTGAGGACGCGGCGCACGAGAAGCACGTGCCTGTTGTCGAGACCGAGCGTGACGGTCACGTGATCCGCGCACGCGTGGGCTCGGTTGAGCATCCCAGCCTGCCCGAGCACTATATTGAGTGGATTGCCCTTGAGGCCGAGGGCCGTCTGGAGGTCCATTACCTTGAGCCCGGCATGAAGCCCGCGACGTTTTTCGCGGGCGGCTCCAAGACCGGTACCGTCTATGCCTACTGCAACCTGCACGGGCTGTGGTCCGCTACATTCTAGGAGCGCGCCCCCGCTCGGGGTATCATAGCTAGCATATGCACATGCAAGCGCCGACTGCATTATGCGGCCGGCGCTTTTACTACGATTTCGATGGTTTACGACGGAAAGGGCTGAGCCATGAAGCTCGCGCTTGCACAGATCGATATGCGCCTGGGTGATATTGAGGGCATTTGCGGCCGCATCGAGGACCAGGCTCGTCTGGCCCGCGAGCGCGGGGCGCGCGTGCTGTGCGTTCCGGCTCCGCTCTTTATGGGCGCCATGCCCGGTGGCCTGGTGGGCGCTGCCGACTTTGAGCACGACATGCTTGCCGGGCTGACTGGTGTCGCCGAGCGTATCCAGGAGCTTGACATGATCTGCATCGTGCCCGCGGCGGTTTCGTTTGAGGGCCAGCCGCTGCTCGACTACATGATGCTCAAGGACGGTCATGTGGTGCCGGCGCGTTCGAGCATTGCCTTGCAGCGTGGCGAGAACAACGACACGCGTTGGGCGCCGCCGGTGTTCGACGTGGACGGCGTGCGCATCGCCGTGATTTTTGACTTGGACCGCGAGCTCGAGATGTTGCCGACCGGCGTCGACCTCATCGCCTATTTCCAGTTCAACGCGTTTGACATGACCGATCGCGAGACGGCCGCCATTGCCGCCGTGCGCAGCGGTGCCTACCGCAAGATCGCATCCAAGCGCAGCGTGTGGTTTGCCTGCATGGCGCCGGTCGGCGCCTATGACGAGTCGGTGTATACCGGCGGATCGTTTGTGCTCGACGACTGCGGTCGCGTGGTGGCCCAGGCGCCGTGTTTTGAGGAGAGCCTGCTGGTTCAGGAGATTCAGCGCGGCGTGATGCTCGATGCCCTGGAAGATCACGAACTGCCCGAGTTCCGTTCCGAGGAGTGGCTGTGGCAGGCGCTGGTGCTCGCCGTGCGCGACAACGCCCGAGCCCACGGTGCGTCGAGTGCTGTGGTGGCACTCGAGGGCGACTTGCCGTCGTCCCTGCTGGCGGCGCTGGCCGTCGACGCTCTGGGCCCGCGCAATGTGATTGGCCTGGTGCTGGGGCGCAACCGTATCTTTACGCCGGCGCAGGAAGAGGCCGAGGCTGCCCGCTGCGCCGCCGTCCGCGCCATCGCCGAGCGTTTGCACATTCGCACCGTCGAGCGCGATGCTCCGGATGCGGCGCGTGTGCTCGATCGCGACGTGTCGGCGGGCGATGCCGAGCGTCTGCGCTCGCGCACGCTAGGCCTCATGCTGGAGGACACGGCACTCGAGCTGGGTGCGATGGCGCTGAGCCCGCTGTCCAAAACCGAGTACGCGCTGGCGGCGCCGGCGCTTTGCGGCGGCTACCAGGGCGACTTTGCGCCCTTTGGCGATGTGTATCTGTCGACACTCGAGTTTGTGGCACGCGTGCGCAACCGTGTCTCGGCCGTGGTGCCCCAAGAGCTCGTGACGCTCAACGCGGTGGAAGACTGCATGGAGCGCGTGCTGGCGCAGGCGCTCTCGACGCTCGACGGCCCGGTCGATATGCTCGACCGCGCGGCACAGCTGCTCGGCGGGCTTGAGCCGGGTGAGGTCGATGGCGCGCTCGAGGCGCACGTGGACCGCAATCGATCTTTCGACGACATCCCGATGGCCGCTGGCAAGCCTGAGGCTTGCTCGCTGCTGCTGATGCTCGTTCGACAGGGTGAGGCTGCCCGCCGCATGTTGCCGACGGCGCCGATCGTCTCGGCCCGTTCGTTTGCCGAGCGCTCCTGGCCGTATATGCTCGCGTGGTCCGACCTGGGGCTTAACGGTAAGGAGCGCATGACGGTCGATTCGCTGGCGCGCGCCGAGGTGCGCCGTTTTGCTGACGAGGATACGAGCGAGCGCGTGCGAAACGAGATGATGGGCGTGCTGGGCGAGCTACTGGGTATTTCGCCCGAGCAGATGGAGGAGCTGCGCTCTGAGGATGGCCAGCGTCGTCTGCATGAGGGTATGAAAAAGTTCGAGGGCGAGGTTCAGGACGCCATCGATAAGATGATGGGCAGTCAGGGCGGCTCGCAGGGTGGGCCCCAGGGCACGCCGATGCCGCATCCGCCGGTGGATCCCCGACAGTTCCCGTTCTTCTCGCAGAACTAACTATGGGATGGGATTCGCTCCCAACCCCGATACTTCAACTAAGCATCTTGGCCCCGTTGTGTTATTCTAGAACAGACGTTCGTGAATGATGCGCGGGGCCTTGCCTTGCGCTGTGCTTGTGGCGAGGGGAGGTCGGCTTGGTTATCTTGGGTATCGACCCTGGTTTGGCCCATACGGGCTGGGGGATTATCGAGGAACGGCGTGGCGAGGTTCGCTGCCGTGCCTACGGTTGTATCGAGACCAGCGCGGGCAGCCCGCTCGCGGTGCGTCTGTCGCATATCGCCCGCGACCTCAAGGGCGTCGTCGAACGCTACCGTCCCGATACCGCGGCTATCGAGAGCATCTACTTTGGCGCTAACGTCCGCTCGGCCATCCCCACGGCGCATGCCCGCGGTGCCGCGCTCGTGGCGCTTTCGGAATGCGCGCTCGAGATTGGCGAGTACACGCCCATGCAGATCAAGCAGGCCGTGGTGGGCACCGGTGCCGCAGATAAACGGCAGGTTGCCTACATGGTGCGCACGCTCACACAGCTCGATCACGACCCGCACCCAGACCATGCCGCCGATGCCCTGGCCTGCGCCATCTGTCACGTTAACCTAAGCCGCACCCGGGCGCTTACCGGCGGCGAGTTCTATCAACAGAGAGGAACCGGATACTGATGATCTCCCAGCTCCATGGAACGCTTGTCGAGGCCACGATGAGCTCGGCCGTCGTCGATGTATCGGGCGTAGGCTTTGAGCTTGGCATATCTGGCAGCACTGCTGCCACGCTGCCCACGCCCGGCGGTGAGGTTCGCCTCTATACCCGCATGCAGGTCCGTGAGGACG
Organism: uncultured Collinsella sp.; assembly: GCA_905198825.1. Classification (GTDB taxonomy): domain Bacteria; phylum Actinomycetota; class Coriobacteriia; order Coriobacteriales; family Coriobacteriaceae; genus Collinsella. The sequence continues at coordinate 5,442 of CAJKEF010000069.1, forward strand.
CCATGACGCTCTTTGGCTTTGCCTCCAAGGACGAACGCACGATGTTCGATCGGCTCGTTTCTGTCTCGGGCGTCGGTCCACGCCTGGCGCTTGCCGTGCTTTCCACCTATACCGTGGGGCAGCTGTACTCGTTGGTGATGGCCGAGGACGACAAGGGCATGGCCAAGGTGCCCGGTGTGGGCAAAAAGACAGCTCAGCGCCTGATCCTGGAACTCAAGAGTACCTTTGCCAAGGACAAGGGCTTTGTGCCGGTCGACGTGATTCCCGGACAGGTTTCGATGCCGGTTCCCGCCGCCGCTCCTTCGGCCGTCGATGATGCCCGTGCGGCGCTCCTTTCCATGGGCTTTAGCCCGCAGGAGACCGATGTTGCCCTGAGCGGGTATGATGGGCAGAATATGCGTGTCGAGGATCTGCTCGGCGCGGCGCTTAAGCGACTCGGAATGGATGCGTGATGTGGGAAGCCGATGACTCTCAGGACCTGTGGGCGACGCCCGGCAACTCGCCGGCGGCATCCATGGCGCACGGCGAGCGCATGGTGGGCTCGGAGCTGACGGCCGAGGACCTCGATGTCGACCGCACTTTGCGCCCCCAGCGCCTGGACGACTACTGTGGCCAGGAGCACATCAAGCAGAGCCTGCGCGTGTTGATCGAAGCGGCACAGAGCCGTGGCGAGACGCTCGACCACGTGATCTTCTCGGGTCCTCCGGGTCTGGGCAAGACCA
>CAJKEF010000070.1 GCA_905198825.1 uncultured Collinsella sp.
AGCAGACGTTCTCGGGGCCGGCCTCCTTGCGATACTGGCGAATGGCCTCGACAAACGGCTGCGACTCGATGTCGCCGATGGTGCCGCCCAACTCAGTGATGACCACGTCGGAGCCGGTCTGCTCCTCAATACGACGGAACTTATCCTTAATGGCGTTAGTGACGTGCGGAATCACCTGCACGGTGCCGCCCAAAAAGTCACCGCGACGTTCACGGGCGATCAGGCTCTTATAGATGGCACCAGTCGTAAAGTTGGAATCGCGGGTCAGGTTCTCATCAATAAAGCGCTCGTAGTGGCCCAGGTCCAGATCGGACTCGTAGCCGTCCTCGGTCACAAAGACCTCGCCATGCTGGAACGGGCTCATGGTGCCGGGGTCGACGTTCAGATACGGGTCGGCCTTTTGCATCGTTACCTTGTAGCCGCGCGACTTGAGCAGACGGCCCAGCGAGGCCGCGGTAATACCCTTGCCCAGAGACGAAACCACGCCGCCGGTCACGAACACATGCTTGGTCATATTGAGTTACCTGCGCTTCCCGTAGAAGTTGTCCATACACATCTTACGGGTCTTCATTGTAATACTCGCGACGCGCGTCGCACACAATTTTTCTTACGCGCAATCGCATTTCTCCATCTCGAAACAAAACGCCGCCCGGTTGCCCAGGCGGCGTCGTTTCCACTATGAATACACGCTGTTATCGATCGGCGACTTCGTCCTTGATCAAGTCCTGCACGAGCATACCGGCACGGATGCCCTCTAGATACCATTCGCCACGCTCCGTGAGACAAATACCATTTGCGAGCTGGCCGCCGTCGTCGCTGTAGCGCGAGACGACCTCAATGATGTCTTCGGATTCCAAGCGTTCAATTGCCGCGCGGGCGCGATACGGAGACACCCCCACACGCTCGGCAAGCGTCTTTCGCGAAAAGCCATAAAATCCGCCGTTGTCTTCGGACTGCTGTGCAATCTCCATCAGCACCTGCACCTCGACACGCTTCATATCGTTGACACTCGCACGACCCTTGCCAGCCATGGCAGCCTCCTCAAACCGAACACGGGCATCACTTGCACCGTGCGCGACCGGCACACCCCATGATGGCCGGCAACATCCATCATGCGGCATCCCCGCAAAAGGATGAAACAATTAGGGTTATTGTATACCGCCCAAATCGCTTATAGGCAGGTAAACGGGCTAATTTTAGGTTAAACGGTAGCTTTGTTGATAAAAGGGGCACACCGAACGTATATCCGATGCGCCCCTTTCAGACCAATTTATCTAGGCTTAGCGGTGGAAGAAACCACGGCGCTCGAACTTGGGCTCGCAGCACACGTTGATGCCCAGCTTGCGCAACACCGTCTCGTCCGTCGGCGAGATGATCACGCTAAAGAAGGCATCGCAGCCGCGCAGCTGCTCCAGGCCCGAAAGGACGCGGGCCGCCGTCTCGCTCGTTGCCGAGGTAATCGAGAGCGCCATAAGCGTCTCGTCGGTGTGCAGGCGCGGGTTCTTGCTACCCAGGAAATGCGTCTTGAGCTTGCTGATAGGCTCGATCGCCTCATCGCTAATGACCTCGAGCTCAAGGTCAACGCCCGAGACATGCTTAAGTGCATTCATGATGAGCGAGCTCGCGGCGCCCAGGCGCGTGGAAGTCTTGCCGGTCACCACGGAGCCATCGGGCATGACCATGGCGCCTACGGGGCCACCCGTCAGCTGCTCCCTGGTAAGGGCGGCCGAGCGTGCCGGCGAGTAATTCTTGTCGATACCAGCCTTCTTCATAATGATCTTGAGACGGTCGACTTGCTCATCGCCCACGCCGGTACGGCGCACATTTTCGACCGCGGTAAAGTAGCGGCGGACGATCTCCATCTTGGAAGCGTCGCGGCAGGCATCGTCATCGGTAATGGCAAAACCGACCATATTGACGCCCATGTCCGTGGGGCTCTGGTAGGGGCTCTTGCCCAGGATCTTTTCCATCAGGGCACGGACCACCGGGAAGGCCTCGACGTCACGGTTGTAGTTGACCGTGGTCTTGTTGTAGGCCTCCAAGTGGAAGGAGTCGATGATGTTGGCGTCGTCGAGATCTGCCGTGGCGGCCTCGTAGGCGATGTTGACCGGATGCGTGAGGGGAAGGTTCCAGACCGGGAAGGTCTCGAACTTGGCGTAGCCGGCAGCGGTGCCGTGTTTGTGCTCGTGATAGAGCTGAGACAGGCAGGTGGCGAGCTTGCCCGAGCCAGGGCCGGGCGCCGTCACGACAACGAGCGGACGCGTGGTCTCGACGAACTCGTTCTTGCCGTAGCCTTCGTCAGAAACGATCAGATCGACGTCGTGCGGATAGCCCTCAATGGGATAGTGCAGCTTGGCGGGAATGCCGAGTGCATTCAGACGATTGCGGAAGACGTCGGCAGCGGGCTGACCGGCATACTGCGTGATAACCACGGCCGCGACAGCAAAACCGTTGCCGCGGAACAGGTCGACCAGGCGCAAGACGTCCTCGTCATAGGTAATGCCCAGGTCGCCACGGGCCTTGTTCTTCTCGATATGGTTTGCATTGATTGCGATGATGACCTCGACGTCGTCGGCAATGCTCTTGAGCATGCGAAACTTGCTGTCCGGCTCAAAACCCGGCAGCACGCGGCTCGCGTGATAGTCGTCAAACAGCTTGCCGCCAAACTCCAAATACAGCTTGCCGCCAAACTGCGAGATGCGCTCCTTAATATGAGCGGCCTGCAGCTCGATATACTTCGCGTTGTCGAAACCCTGGCGCATATATGGCTCCCGTCCCGTTTCCATTTAATGTTCTAGGCGATTATAACGGAGCAGACCCTCCCCAACACCCAAGCAACCAACGGGCATCAACCAAACACGTCATTGATAAGTTGCGGTGGAATAATTCCTGTTTAACCCCTCATGACGGCCAAACAGGAACTATTCCACCGCAACTTCCCCTTTTGGCGCAAAGTAACCTGATCCCTTTGCACCAACAACAGAAACGTCGCAGGTTGAGCATAAGTCAGCGAGCGACGTCCAGGACGTACAAGTTGGCATGAAAAAGGCAAGGCATAGACCTTCTGGTCATGCCTTGCCTTTTGAATGACAAATTGTCGTCCTGGGCGGCGCACAGCGTCGACTGGTTGCGCGGTTCGTAGAACCGCGCAACATGAGAGCGCCCCCTCCCGCGCACGGAACGGGAGGGGGCTAAAGGTAGGAGTCTACCGGTGGGTTGACCCCACCGGACAGACGATGACCAGATGATCCTTTACAGGATCGTCAAGGTTTCCGTGGGGTACCCGTTGGGTACTTAGAGCAACACGCAGGCGACGGTCAGGATGATGGCGCAGACGACGGAGAGCGCGACGATGAGCTTAAGGGCAAACTTGAGCCAGGTCGTCCACTCGATCTTGGCCAGGGCGAGACCGCCCATGATGGCGCCGGAGGTCGGGGTGAACAGGTTCACGACACCGATGGCGGCGGAGAAGATCATGACCATGACCTCGGGCGAGAAGCCGAGCTTAACAGCCAGCGGTCCCATGATGGGCATGGAGACGGTGGCCATACCGGAGGTCGAGGGGATCAGGAAGGACAGGCCGAAGTAGACCAGGAAGCTCATGGGAGCGAAGATCACGCCGGACAGGCCAGCCAGGGCATTGGCGGCAGCGTCGAGGACGTAGACGTCGAGGCCGGTGTTAGCCATGAGGACGGAGATGCCACGGGCGAGGGCGATGACGAGAACAACGGACATCATGTCGGCAGCGCCGGTGATGAAGGTGTTGACGATCTGCTTCTCGGACAGGCCACCGATGATACCGATCAGGATAGCCATGAGGAAGAACCAGGTGGAAGCCTCGTCGAAGTACCACTGGCCAATGGGCAGGCCGGTGATCAGGGCAGACCAGCCCTGGACGACGGCGTTACCGTCGGCGTCGTAGACAGCGCCAGCGTCGAAGAAGTTGGCGACGCCCTCGTTGAGGTCGGCCAGCGGGATGAAGCCGACGATCATGACGACGAAGGTGAAGGCGAAGGCGATCAGAACACCCTTCTGACGACCGGTGAGCTTGACCTCCTTGTGGACCTCGGAAGCAGCCTTGCCATGTGCCTCTTCGGCGTCCTTGAGTTCCTGCATCGAGAGGATGGTGGAACCCTTGTCAGCCTTGACCTTCTTGGCATAGCTCATAACGAAGAAGATGGACATGGCAGTGGTAACAATCCACAGGACGGCACCGAGGCCGATGATGATGGACTGGTTGACCTCAATGCCAACGCCGGTCAGAGCGTCGACAGCAGCGCCGACGGCGAACGGGTTAACCGTGGAGCCCAGGCAGCCGCAGCCAGCGCCGAGCAGGACGGTAGCGGCGCCGACCATCGGGTCGAAGCCGGCAGCCATCATGGTAGCGGCGAGCAGGGCGTAGAAGGGAACGGTCTCCTCGCACATACCATAGGTGGTACCACCGAGGGAGAAGATGAGCATCAGCACGGGAATGAGCATGATCTCGTTGCCCTTAAGCTTCTGCACCAGAACGGCAATGCCGTTGTCCAGGGCGCCGGTCTCGGTCATCATGCCGAGGAAGCCGCCCAGGATCATAACGAAGAGGCAGACGGGCAGAGCGTCAGCGAAGCCCTTAATCGGGGCGGTGCAGAAATCGCTCAGACGGGCGGCAGTAACCGCGCCGCCGGACGTGCCGGAGACGATAACGGTAACTACTGCAACAATTGCCAGCAGAGCAAGAAGAATGGTGAACGATGAAGGCATACCGCGCTTTTTCTTAGCGGTCTCAGTCATAGTTCTCATCCCCCCTTCATAAATCATTTAACTTTCTCGCGCGAAGCGGATCTTCCGTGCCGTGCCCACCGCCCGACGCGAGATATTTACCAGACAAAGCCGCTCGGGGTGTGCAGCAAGACACCCCGAGCGAGATGCTAGATGCTCCTACTTGAGCGTAGCGTACATAACAGCCTTGATGGTGTGCATGCGGTTCTCGGCCTCGTCGAAGACCTTGGAAGCGGGGCTCTCGAAGACCTCGTCGGTGACCTCCTGCTCGGTGATGCCGAACTGCTCGCACTTCTCGGCGCCAATGGTGGTGTTGGTGTCGTGGAAGCTGGGCAGGCAGTGCAGGAAGATGGCACCCGGGTTGGCCATAGCCATGACCTCGGAGGTAACGCGATACGGGGTGAGCTGAGCGATGCGCTCAGCCCAGACCTCGTCGGGCTCGCCCATGGAGACCCACACGTCGGTGTAGATAACGTCGGCACCGGTGACGCCGTCCTTGACGTCGGTGGTCAGCTTGATGGTGCAGCCGTTGGCCTCGGCGATGGGCTTGCAGGCCTCGATGACGTCGTCGGCGGGCATGCACTCCTCGGGGCCGCAGGCCACGAAGTTCATGCCGAGCTTGGAGCAGACAACCATGAGGGAGCGAGCAACGTTGTTCTTGCAGTCGCCCATGAAGACGAGGGTCTTACCCTTGATGTCGTAGTTGAAGTTCTCCTGGACGGTCAGGATGTCGGCAAGCATCTGGGTGGGGTGCCACTCGGTGGTCAGGCCGTTCCACACGGGCACGCCGGACTTGGCAGCGAGCTCCTCGACGTCGTCCTGGGCAAAGCCACGGAACTCGATGCCGTCATACATGCGGCCGAGAACGCGGGCGGTGTCCTCGATGGACTCCTTCTTGCCCATCTGCGACGAACCGGGATCGAGGTAGGTGACGCCCATGCCCAGATCCATGCCGCCGACCTCGAAGGCGCAGCGGGTACGAGTGGAGGTCTTCTGGAAGAGCAGAACGATGTTCTTGCCCTCGAGATAGCGGTGCGGAACGCCAGCGCGCTTCATGTCCTTGAAGTTCTTGGAAAGCTTGAGCAAGTACTCGATCTCCTCGGTGGAGAGGTCGAGGAGCTTGAGGAAGCTACGGCCGGAGAGGTTAACACCCATGGTTCGTTTCCTTTCGAAAAAATGAATTACGTAAGTATTAGTGTTGCCCGTTTGACGGGCGAAACCGGTGCGGTTGTAGGGGAACCGCACCGGAAACGGAAAGACTTAGAGGTCCTCGCGCCAGAAGGGCATGCTCATGCAGCGCGGGCCGCCACGGCCGCGGGAGAGCTCGGCGGAGGGCACGACGAGCAGGTCCAGGCCCTCCTTGTACAGCACGTCGTTGGTGACGGTGTTGCGGGCGTAGA
>CAJKEF010000071.1 GCA_905198825.1 uncultured Collinsella sp.
TCAAAGCCCTCGAGATAGCTCTTGGCGTACTCCTTGGGATCGATGCCCAGTTGCTCAAACTCGTCGCCCGAAGCCTCTTCCAGACCGGAGAGGAAATCATCGCCACCGTTCTTGATCTCGTCAAACTGGCTCGTAAGGTCGTTGGTGATGAGCTCTTCCACCGAAGGCCCTCCGCAGCCGGAAAGCAAAACCACGCACGCGACCAGGGCAGCCATCAGGGGCGCAAGCAGCAGCTTCTTTTTCATGACATTCCTCCAAACAAGCGGCGCCGCGTTCCCTGCGCAGCGCACGTCGTAACAGCAAGTCCATATTAGCGGCCCAGCCCAACCCCCTGCGCCGCAAAAGCGCAGGCGGCTCAATTTGACGAACGAATGGCCCGCGAAGCAAGCCCCCTGCAATAAAATGCGCCTGCTTGGCCTATTAAAAAGGCTCTGTTAGACCAGGATTGACATTCCGCCCCGTCATCTTCTTGCGATTGCACAATGGTCGCCCCTTGTCGAATCTGAATCCGGCAAGGGGCGATGCGCCCGAGACCGGACGAGTTGCTCGCCTGGCCCTGCCGTTTCATGCCGACCTGCCGGCTAACTCGCCGTCTCCTCGTCGGGCGCCGGCGTCTTGACCCTCATCTCGAACGGCATCCCGCCCTCTCGGACGAGCGCCCTGAGGAACGCGTTGACGGCGGTGGACATGGACAGGCCGAGCTCGTCCAGGATGGCCGTGGCCTCCCTCTTGACCTCCGGGTCGATGCGGATCGTCGTGGCCGGTATGTTCGACGGCATGGCCTCACCCCTCCTCGTGTATCGCGGTGCGACCATTCTACCGCCTCTATGCGGCGGGCGCGGCCCAGTAGTCCATGTAGGGCGGCTCCACGTTGAACATGTCGCGGACGCGGCTCCTGCAGACGCCGTGCGCGAGCTGCCGCGCGACCGTGCGCCCGGCCGCGCCGGAATCGGTCGCCATGAAGGTCCGGCACCACCTGAACCAGGCGAGGTAGGCGTCGAGGTGCTTCGTCGACACGCCCCTGAACGGCTCCATGAAGGCGCCGAGGAGCGAGTGGACGGTGTTGACCCGGTTGATGGTCCCCCCGGAGCGGTCCTTGGGGTCGTAGGCCGCGTGCGCGGCGACCTCGAGCTCGGCGAGGACGCCGACGTAGGCGGCCGCCCTGTCGGTCGCGACGACCGAGCCGGCCGCGATGCGGCCCCTCAGCGCGTCCATGGCGCGCTCCCTCGAAAGGGCGCCCCGCCCCGTGACCTCGAGGAACGTCTCGTTCGAGTCGTTCACTCCGGTCATGACGCAGATCCGCTCGCGCGACAGCCCGCGTCTGTGCACCTGCTTGCCGCGGTGCCGGGAGGGGCGCGGCATCGTGAACGACCCCTTCGCGTGGTTGCCCTTGAACGACTCGGGGAAATAGGTCTCGTCGAGCTCGCAGCCGCAGCCCCGCTCGACCCTGAACGAGGGGGAGTAGGCCGAGAGGCACTCGATCAGCCTGTGGCGCATGGTGTAGGCGGTCTTGAGGCAGACGCGGCAGCGCCTCGCGCATTCGCGCAGGGGCAGCATGAGCACGAAGCACTCGGCGTAGGCCATCCAGGTCTCCTTCGGGAGCTTGCTCGTCCCCAGGATGCGCTCGCTGCCCATGCCGAAGGTCCTGCCGCAGCCCCGGCAGAGGTAACGCTGCTCGCCGTTCTTCGATTTGCCCTTCTTCACGACCGCGGCGGACCCGCAGCGCGGGCAGCGTTCGATTTCGTAGGCGGAGCCGGCCGCGTCGTCGAACGCCGCCGCGCGGATCACGTCCCTGACGGACTCGATAGCGCGGCGGCGCTCGGTCTTGCTGAGGTTCGCCATGCCCTTCTTGAAGTTGAGGACCAGGTCTTCGGCGTTCATGCTGCCCCCATCATCGCGGTCTATGGGGTCAACGATATGGCACCGTGGGTACACATGTATGTCAATCCTGGTCTAACAGAGCCATTAAAAAAGGGTGGCCGGACAACCCGACCACCCTTGTGCATCTTCTGGATGCCGCAGACTACTTGCGGACGACCTTAACGATGGCGTCACCGGCGGCGACGGCAGACTCGGCCTCGACGGCGAGCTCGACGTCAGCGAACTCGGCGGTGTTGGACACGGCCACCACGACGCAGTCCTTGTAACCGGCGGCAGCGATCTTGGCGCGGTCGATCTTGAGTATGGGCTGACCAGCTTTGACAACGTCGTCGGCCTTGACGAAGCCCTCGAAGCCATCACCGTTCATGTTGACGGTATCGACGCCAACGTGCACCAGAACCTCGATGCCGCTATCGGACTGCAGGCCCACGGCGTGACCCATGGTGACGGTCACCTTACCGTCGCAGGGAGCGTAGACCAGATCATCCTCGGGCCACACGGCACAGCCCTTGCCCAGAACCTCGCCACCAAAGACGGGATCGGGCACGTCGGCCATCTTGATGACCTTGCCCTTGACGGGCGAGCACAGCACGTCGGCGCCAGCAGAAGCAGAGATGGAGGCCGGAGCAGCGGCAGCCGCGGGCTCAGCCTTCTTCTTGAACATGTCAAACAGACCCATACGTTTTCTCCTCTTGATTAAGCGCAACGTTATGCGCATGCCTATGGTGATTATAGTGCCAAATGGTTCAAATGCTAAGGTGGGAACTCGAATCGCGAGCCCTTCCCGGTAGTGCTCGTGGGACGAGCATCTCCTTTGCATCGCGGGTCGATAAGCCGAGTATCGCCTGCGCACGGGACGGGCAGAAGCGGGCACACCAAACCCGACACTTCTTTTCGCTCTCGAGTCCTGCCGCCGCCCCGTCCCTGGCACTTCCTGATACCGACCGAAACGTGCCAAAATAAACCCGTCCCTTTTTGGTAGGTTTGGCGAGTGTGGATTTTCGGACGCTTAACTAACGAGCGTGGATTATCTCCCACTTTGAGGCCGTCACCGAGCCAAAAACGGGAGATTATCCACGTTCATTTTGGATGACCCCCTTGTACCAAGCTGAGCTCCATGGTCAAGTAATAACGACTTCTCATCATTAGATTGTTTACATCAATTCTAATAACTATTTAATCCTTAAACTCGTTATTAGAATTGATATGATTAGCCTAATAACGAGTTTCCGGCACTAAAGATATGGAGGGCGCGATGCAAATCGAGGAGAACGGCCAGGGAACGCTCCGCAATAATCTATCGGGGAAATTGGCTTACTATTCGTTTTTTCCAACGCCCTTGCAATCATTGAGGCAGCTAAACCTCACCGAGGAAACCCATCGCACGCTTTCCGCATGCTCACGAAAGCTTGGAGAGCTTGAAGGCATGCTCTACTTTGTTCCCAACGCCGACATGTATCTGACAATGTACGTGCGCAAAGAAGCACTCCTTTCTTCGCAAATTGAGGGAACCCAGTGCACGTTTGACGACCTACTTAGTCCATCGCAAACACAACTCCATCATAAAGATGTCGCAGACGTCGTGAATTACGTCCGTGCTGTCGACCGCGGCGTAGAACTGCTCAAAAAGATGCCCTTGTGCACGAGACTTCTTAGGCAAGTTCATGCGGTCCTGCTGGACGGAGTGCGCGGAACGGAGAAGAATCCAGGCGAGCTGCGCTCCTCACAAAACTGGATTGGCCCCTCAGGCTGCACCATTGCAACCGCATCGTTTGTCCCTCCAAACATTGAAGATTTGAGCAACACGCTCCAGGACCTCGAACGCTTTATCAATGAGCCTCAAGTCGAAATGGATCCGATTGTGCGGGCGGCGCTCGTCCATTACCAATTTGAAACTGCCCATCCATTCCTAGACGGAAACGGTCGACTGGGCAGGCTTCTCATTACACTTATGCTCATCAATGATGGCGTTCTTCATTCTTGCTTGTTCTATCCATCGTTCCAGTTCAAGAAAAATCGAAGCGAGTACTACCGGCAACTCACATCCGTAAGGGAGAGAGGCACTTACGAGGAATGGATAGAGTTTTTCTGCAACAGTCTTCTCGAGAGTGCGAAGGACTCGGTAGGGTCTTTAAAAAACCTTGTTGACCTCCATAACCGTTCCACAGCAACCATTACCGAAAATCTCGGAAGGACTGCTGCAAACGGGCAAAGGCTGTTGGGCATTCTTGAAGAGCACCCCATCGTCGATACCGCATTCATCGCTGCCCAACTCGATATCGGCAGGAGTACCGCGAGCTCACTCGTCAAATCATTTGAAGAATTGGGTATCCTCCGTCCTCTCGACGAGTCAAGACAGAGATACCGACAGTACGGGTATGAAGAGTATCTTTCGATTCTCAGGGAAGACGCCGAGCCGATTAGATAGGCATCGCAGCCCAGGCAAATTAAAGCGAGCGCGGATAATCTCCCACTTTGAGCCCGCACACAGGCCAAAACTGGGAGATTATCCACGTTCATTCCTGGCTAGTCATTTAAGAACGTCCCCAATGACTACTCCGGCATCGCCGATGTTTCGGCAACGACAGACACTATGACCCAATCCGAGGGCGCTAAAAAGACAGGAGCCCCCGCTCGTGACCGCGGGTCGGGGCTGCGACAATGATGTCGAAGTGCCATAGGCGCAGCCGCGCCGCAACGAGGTTGGGAGGCTCCCATGCCAAAGTATTCTACCGCGTTCGGGATGGACGTCCACCTGAGGTCGACCACCGTCTGCGCCCTCGACGCGGACACCGGCGAGGCCGTGACGAGGAGGTTCCCCGGCAACCCCTGGGGCGAGATCGCCGGGTGGATGGATGGGTTCCCCGGGCCGTCGCTCGCGGCCTACGAGAGCGGCTACCTCGGCTTCGCCCCGCAAAGGGAGCTCGCCGGGCTCGGCGTCGAGTGCGTCGTCGCCGCGGTCTCGAAGATCCCCAGGTCGGCCGCCGACTCGGCCTCCAAGAACGACAGGAACGACGCCGCCAGGATGGCCAAGGCGATACTCGCCCACGACATCTCCCCCGCATGGGTCCCCTCCCCCGAGGTCGAGGGCATCAGGGACCTCGCCGGCGCCTACGACGGGGCGACCGCGCGCCTGGCGACCGCCAAGCAGCGGCTGCTCGCCTTCCTCGCAAGGCGGGGGTTCGTCTACGGCGGCACCACGCCCGCCGGCAACCCGAGGAAGTACTGGACCTACGACTTCCTGAGGTGGCTCGACAAGGTCAGGCCTGAGGACGATGGCGGGGTTCGGGCGCTCGCCGCCCTGAGGAACGAGGTCGAGGCCGCGGCGGAGGCCCGGGCGGACCTGCTCTCCGAGTAAAGGGCGGCCGTGGATGCCGGCCCGATCGCCGCGGAGGTGGCCGCCCTCCAGTCGATCAAGGGCTGCGCCTTCGCGCTGGCCGCGGCCTTCTCGGCCGAGGTCGGCGACTTCACGAGGTTCCGTTCCGGAAGGCAGGTCACGGCCTATTTCGGCCTCGCGCCGAGTCAGAGGTCGAGCGGCGGCTCCGTGCGGCTCGGAGGCATCAGCGGTGCGGGCAACGCGCTCGTGAGGAAGCTGGCCGTTGAGGGCTCATGGTGCTACGCCGCGGCACGGCACCAGCCGAAGCTCATGCCGAGGGACACGGGCGTGCCCCTCGAGATAAGGATGCACGGGAGGAAGGGGTCCGAGCGGCTCCTGCGGCGGCGCGAGGGGATGCTCGCCCGCGGCACGCCCGCGGCGAAGGCCAACGCGGCCACCGCGGCCGAGCTCGCGAGGTGGCTCTGGGCCCTCGGCATGATGTGCCGGGAGGGCGCGGAATAGACATAGCCCCCGTCCCGGCGAGCCGGGCGGCCTTCGGGGATACCCCCTATTTCGCTGTGCGCGCGGAGCCCTCCGCATGCGCCTCGACAGACTTGGGGAACCCCGCCGAAGGAATGGAGTGCGGGCCGACAGAACGGTATCCGCGGATATGAGACTGAGCCGAAGGCGTCGACGACATGCCGGGGGCGGACCGGGACGGGTTAACGGCAGGCCCCGCCGACCGATTGCAAGCGGTCGGCGGGGCCATTGTGGCTCTTGACAGCGGATTGGGTCATATGAGCGAACGGGCCGCATTCGGAGCAAGACGACGCCGCAGGTAGAGAACGGACAGCGAGCGGGCCGCATTTGAGACAAGGTGACGTGAAACGAAAGGGCGCTGACCTTCTGGTCGCGCCCTTGAAGTTGAACGTCAGA
>CAJKEF010000072.1 GCA_905198825.1 uncultured Collinsella sp.
TCCGAGCAGCCCGACCGCATCGTCCTGCTGGGCGACCTGCTCTACCACGGCCCGCGCAACGACCTGCCGCGCGACTACGCCCCCAAGCGTGTGATTCCGCTGCTCAACGCCCTGGCCGACCGCATCATCGCGGTGCGCGGCAACTGCGACGCCGAGGTCGACCAGATGGTGCTCGACTTCCCCGTCATGGCCGACTACGCCACGCTGTTTGACGAGGCCGGCCGCGAGCTGTTCCTGACACACGGCCACGTCTTTGGCGCCGGCATGCACAACAGCGTCGACCACGCGCCCGCGCTGCCCGAGGGTTCCGCGCTCGTCTACGGTCACACGCACATCAAGGTCAACGAGGCGAGCGAGGAGCATCCTGGTCTGTGGCTCTTCAACCCCGGCAGCGTGAGCATCCCCAAGGACGGCTCGCACAGCTACGGTATCTACGAGGGCGGCGCGTTCCGCCATGTGGTCATGGAGGAGGAGTAGCCATGGCCGAGCATATGAATCAGCAAAATGCCGAGGGCTCGCGTGACCCGTCGACGTTGGTCGATGCGTCCGCCGAGCTGCAGCATCTGGTGCAGACCATCTGGCGTCTGCGTCAGCCCGATGGCTGCCCGTGGGATCGCGAGCAGACGCACCGCAGCATTGGCAAGAACATGATCGAGGAAGCCTACGAGGCGCTCGATTGCATCGAGGCCGACGATGCCGCGCATCTGCGCGAGGAGTTGGGTGACGTGCTCATGCAGGTAGTGTTGCATGCGCAGATTGCGGCGGACGCCGGTGAGTTTGCGCTGGCCGATGTGGCGCGCGATATCGACGCCAAGCTCATCCGCCGCCATCCGCACGTGTTTGGCGATGCGGATGCCGATAACTCCGACGAAGTGCTCAAGATCTGGGACGAGGTCAAGCTTGCCGAGAAGGCCGCCAAGGACAAGGCCGTGGTAGCGGGCGAGGCTGCGCCCGAGGGCCTACTCGACGGCGTGCCCACGCATCTGCCGGCGCTGATGCAGGCTCAGAAGGTGTCGCGCAAGGCGGCTGCCGTGGGCTTTGAATGGGAGACGGTCCAGGATGTGTGGGACGAGGTCGCCGAGGAGCGTGCCGAGTTTGAGGCCGAGGCTCCCGGAACGCCCGAGCGCGAAATGGAGTTTGGCGACCTGCTCTTTGCCCTAGTCAACGTTGCGCGCAAAGAAGGAATCGACGCCGAGAGCGCCCTGCGTGCCAGCACGGCAAAGTTCCGCCGCCGCTGGGCCGCGATGGAGCAGATGGCGGCCGATGCCCACGTGGATCTTGCCGCGCTTTCGACCCACGGCCTCAACGACTTGTGGGACGCCGCAAAGGCAGAGGAGTAAGACTGCGGGAGCGACGGGCTGACATGCCTCATCGTTCCCGCTAAATTTTTCGAAAAACAATTGTATCCCTCGGCTAACTTAGGGCATAATGCAAAAAGTGCGACAAGGCTAACTTGCAAACCAAAGCGCCACATTGGCGCAATGCCGCGTCGCCAAGCATTTAACCCGTTTCCAAGTGAGAGGGAGACAACATGAGCGATATTTTGGATGTCTACGGTCGCGAGGTGCTCGACAGCCGCGGCAACCCCACCGTCGAGGTCGAGGTCGTGCTCGAGGACGGCAGCTTCGGTCGCGCGATGGTGCCTTCGGGCGCTTCGACCGGCGCTTTCGAAGCTTGCGAGCTGCGCGACGGCGACAAGGGCCGCTACCTGGGCAAGGGCGTTTCGCAAGCCGTCGAGCACGTCAACAACGAGTGCGCCAACGCCGTCGTGGGCCTCGACGCCTTCGACCAGCGCGCTGTCGATGCCGCGCTGATTGCCGCGGACGGTACCCCCAACAAGACCAAGCTCGGTGCCAACGCCATCCTGGGCGTGTCGCTGGCCGTTGCCCGCGCTGCGGCAGAGTCGGCGGGCCTGTCGCTGTACCAGTACCTGGGCGGCGTCAACGCTCACCTGCTGCCCACGCCCATGATGAACATCCTCAACGGCGGCGTGCATGCCGACAACAACGTCGACTTCCAGGAGTTCATGATCATGCCCGTGGGTGCTCCGAGCTTTGCCGAGGGCCTGCGCTGGTGCGCCGAGGTCTACCACACCCTCAAGGGCGTGCTGCACGAGGCCGGCCTGGGCGGCGGCGTGGGCGACGAGGGCGGCTTTGCCCCCAACCTTAAGACCAATGCCGAGCCGTTCGAGTACATCACCAAGGCCGTCGAGAAGGCTGGATTTAAGCCCGGCGTCGACTTCATGTACGCCATGGATCCGGCCTCGACCGAGTTCTACAACGCCGAGACCGGCATGTACGAGCTCAAGGGCGAGGGCGTGGAGTACACGAGTGCCCAGATGGTTGATTACTGGGAGAAGCTCGTCGACACCTATCCCATCATCTCCATCGAGGACGGCATGGCCGAGGAGGACTGGGACGGCTGGGTCGAGCTCACCCGTCGCATTGGCAACAAGGTGCAGCTGGTGGGCGACGACCTGTTCGTCACCAACACCGAGCGCCTCAAGAAGGGCATCGAGCTGGGCGCCGCCAACGCGATCCTGGTCAAGGTCAACCAGATCGGCACGCTCACCGAGTCACTCGAGGCCATCGAAACCGCCAAGGAGGCCGGCTACGCTTGCATCGTGAGCCACCGTTCCGGCGAGACCGAGGACTCCACGATCGCCGACCTGGTCGTGGGTGTTAACGCCGGCCAGATCAAGTCGGGCGCCCCGTGCCGCAGCGACCGTATCGCCAAGTATAACCAGCTCATCCGCATCGAGGACGAGCTCGAGGGCAGCGCGCGCTACGCCGGCAAGGCCGCGTTCTACAACATTCGCTAAACGGGCGAATTTGGCGAGGGGGAGGCTGACTCGGTTCCGCCTCGCCTTGGCTGGATGCCGCAAAGAACTATGGGCGCTGGGCCATACGGCTCAGCGCCTTTTTTATGTCGAGCAAAGGCTGGCGAAGGCGGCGCGGGCGCTCGTGCTATAACTAAAGGACTTAGCGCAAACAAACCTCAACCGCACAAGGCGCACATGGATCAGATTTACGACAACAGGTACTATTCCGCCGGTTCGCGTGAGCCGTCGCCTCGCCGTGCGCGCACGGTGCAGCTCGGCGGGTCCGATTACGCCGGTGCCGACCGCTCCATGCAGCGATCGACAAGCGCCTCACACTCCCGTGCTCAAATGAATACGCCGACGGACCGTCCGCCACGTTCGGTGCGCCCGCCGCATTCGGAGCATGCTCAGCGTTCCTCGGCTCAAACGCATGAAAAGCCGAGTAGGCCCTCGAACCGTCTTTCGGGCTCGGACTTCATGCATTACGCCAACGATAACGCAGTGGTCAAGGCAATCTACGACTTTACCCACGGTCCCCAGCGAGGGCTGTTTGTTGGCATTGTCGTCGCCCTGGCGCTCGTGAGCCTGTACTTCCCCGTGCGCGACCTGTATGTGGCAAAACGCTCGAGCGACATCTTGGCCAAGCAAGTCGAGATTCGCGAGCAATATAACGACGACCTGCAAAAAAGCGTCGACAAACTGCTCTCGGAGGAGGGTATCAAGGACGCGGCATCCGAGGACCTGGGCCTGGTGATGCCCGGCGAGAAGAGGATTGAAGTGCAGGGCCTGGACGATGATTCGGACGTTTCGTCGAGCAAGAAGTCGTCGAACGCTAAGAAGGCCAGCGAAGTTGCCAAGGAAATCGAAGAAGTCGGTAAGGACGCGCCGTGGTACATCCAGGCGCTCGACATGCTGTTTGGGTTTAACGGTGTCGAGGGCCAGACGGTCGTGTCCAACGGCAAATAGCGCCCGGAGGGGAGTCCGCAATGGCAGATTGCAAACGATATAAGGTGGCGGCGATCGATCTGGGAACGGTGTCGTCGCGACTGGTGTTGGCCCAGGTCGAGGGCGGGGCGATTGTGGAATCGTCCAAGCATACCGAGATTACCGACCTGGGTGAGGGCGTGGATGCGACGGGCCGCTTTTGCGAGGCGGCCGTTGAGCGCGTGCTCGCTGCGTGCCGAATGTTTGTGGATGAGGCGCGTACCTTTGGGGCCGTGTGCATCTGCACCACCTGCACGAGCGCCGCGCGCGATGCGTCCAACGCAGCATTGCTGCTGGACGGCCTGCGCGATTTGGGGCTTGAGCCACAGGTGATTCCGGGCGAGGTCGAGGCGCGCCTGACGTTTTTTGGCGTGGCGCACGACTTTGCTGGCGAGCGCATCATTGTTGCCGATTCGGGTGGCGGATCCACGGAGCTCGCGACGGGCGTCTATGCACCGGAGCGTGGCGTCTTTGCGCTAGAAGGGACGCGCTCGCTGGACATTGGCTGCCGCCGCGTGACGGAGCGGTTTTTCTCGGCGCTGCCACCCTCGTGCGGCGAGCTTGCTGCTGCTGCCGCGTGGGCAGGCGAGCAGTTCGCCGCGTATTTTGAAGGCCTGCCCAGCGACTTTGAGCGCGCCGAACGCTTGGTCGCGGTGGGCGGCACGGTGACTACACTGGTGGCCCTGGTCCACGAGCTGGAACCGTATGATTCGAGCTTTGTGCACCTGCGCGAGCTTTCGCTGGATCAGGTTTCGGCCGCTATCGAGCGCATGTCTGTGCTGGATGCGGAAGGCATCGCCGCGCTACCGGGTGTACAGCCCAAACGCGCGGGCGTGATCTTGGCTGGCGCCGTGGTGATCCGCGAACTCATGCGTGCCGGCGGCTACAAGACACTCACCGTAAGCGAGAACAGCCTACTCGCCGGCATGGCCGCCACCATCAACGAGACCCTCGACGGCGCGACCCCCACCATCGCCTGGACCCCCACTCTCAGCACCCTTTAACCATCTCCTCATAAGTTGCGGTGAAATAGTTCCTAAATAAGCTGGTAAAGGGGGTGCGGACGATTTCTTGGACCGCGCCTAGGCGTATCCAAGCTTCCTGCGGTACTCCATCGGGCTGAGCCACCCGAGGGACTTCTTGATCCGCTCCTCACGATAGTATACGAGGTAGGCCTCGAGCCTGCCCATGAACTCCCCGGCCGTCACGCCCTCCCAGTCCCTGTAGTGGAAGAACTCGTTCTTGAGGCGGCCGAAGAAGCCCTCGCAGGCCGAGTTGTCCGGGCTGCAGCCCTTCGCGGACATGCTCCTGACCAGGCCGTTCTCCTCGCAGATCCCGATCCACTCCGGCCAGCGGTAGTGGCCGCCGCGGTCCGAGTGGATCGTCGTGTGGGCGCCCGCCGGCCTGGCCGCGCAGGCCTTGAGCAGGCTCGAGTTCGCGAGGCGCTTGTCGGGGTGCAGCCCGATCGACCAGGCGACGGGCATCCCGTCGAAGCAGTCGATGACCGGGCTCAGGTAGACCTTCTCGCCGCCCGGGAGCCTGAACTCGGTGATGTCGGTGAGCCACAGCCGGTTGGGCTCGTCGGCGTGGAAATTCCTGTTCACGAGGTTCTCCGGCGCCTTGGAGACCTCGCCGGCGTAGGAGCTGTAGCCCCGGGCGCGCCTCTTGTTGTAGACGACCTCGAGGCCCTCCTCGCGCATCACGCGGGCCACGCGCTTCTCGCTGGCGCGGACGCCCTCGCGGCGCAGGCGCGCCCAGACGGTGCGGTACCCCCAGCACCCCGAGCCCTCGCGGAAGATGCGCACCACGCGGTCGCGTATGTCGGCGTCGCGGTCGCGCGGCGCGGCGACGCGGGGCCTCCAGTACTCATAGGAGCTCTTCGATATCCTCAAGAAACCTGTGATCGAGCGGAGGGGCAGGGCGGTCGCCCGCCTCAATCTCTCGCCGAGCTCGCACTTGCTCCTGTTCGAGATCGAAGCCGGGTCCCACCCTTCCGCTTTTAGGTCGGCCAACACCGCCCTGAGCAGCAGGTTCTCTATCTGGTCCTCGTTGAGCCCGGCGAGCGGGCCGGTCGCGGGCGGGGCGTAGATCGACTTGTCGGGGCCCAAGCTGGCCTCCTTCCGTGGCGGTTTCCTCGCCACGATTCTACAGCCCCCGCCGGTGTAGCTGCGCGGGAGGTGCCCCGTCGCCCACTTCTTGGCCGCGCTCACCGTGACCCCCGCGAACTCCGCGGCGGCGGTGGGCCCCATGCCGTCCTCCGTCGCCAGGAGGAAGAGCTCGACCTTCTCCCTGCTGTACATGCG
>CAJKEF010000073.1 GCA_905198825.1 uncultured Collinsella sp.
TTGCGCTTGGTGACCATGTTGTTGTAGATGCCGGCGATGGCGCAGACAATCACAATGACAACAACGATGCCGATGATGACGGTAATCATGATGTCTCCGTTTCGAATGGCCGCGGCGGCATGCGCCAGCTGCCGTTGGTATAACGCTACTAGTATACCCGCAACGTTTTGCCGTGCCGAACTTTCCGGCAAGCGTTATGTTTTCGGCGGGGTCGGTACTGGGGCAAAGCGCGCGAGGTACAGGTGTAAGATATGCGACAGATTGACGAGTGTTGTCTTTGCCCTGAGGATGGCGATACCAGTGGACCTTCGCATTAAGAAAACCTACCGCGCCCTGTTCGATGCCTTCACCGAGCTTCTCGAGGAGCATCGTTTTGAGGACCTGACGGTTGCCATGCTGTGCGACCGCGCCATGATTCGCCGTACGACGTTCTACAAGCACTTTCGCGACAAGAACGATTACTTTGCCTTTTATATCGATGAGCTCATGTCGGGCTTGCCGCAAAAACAGCCCGATGAGGCCGGCGCGGTATCTGCCGAGGACGTGCGCGCGCTTCGGCACGCGATTTTGGACGATGCCATGGATTTGATTCTGGCGCACGAGCAGCTCATGGATAACATTTTGGCAAGCAGCATGTCGGGCATGTTGACCAACGTTATTTGCGACCGCATTGCCCGCTCCATCCGCGAGCGTGTGATGAACGTGCTTGCCGAGGATGCCCTGGCCCCCGTGTCACTCGAGACGACGTCTGAGTTTGTCGCCGGCGGTATTATTCGACTTTTCACGATATGGTGGGAATCGGGCCACGATCTTGAGCGTCGACCTGAGATAGCCGACGTAGTCGATGCACTGTTTGAGCGGACCATGACACCGGTGAATCACTAAAGTGGCGGAGAGAGGGGGATTCGAACCCCCGGAACGCTCTCGCGCTCAACGGTTTTCAAGACCGCCGCATTCAACCGCTCTGCCATCTCTCCGTGAGTCGTAATGATAGCATCGTTTTGAATCTGCAACAGGGAAGGCGAACGATGACGATCACCGAAATCGACGAGAAGTTCATGCGCGAGGCGCTGGCCGAGGCGCGCGCCGCTGCTGCGGTGGGCGAGGTACCGATTGGTGCCGTGGTAGTGCGCGCGGGTGAGATTGTCGCGCGGGCGCATAATCGCCGCGAGCTCGACCAGGATCCTTCGGCTCATGCCGAGTTCGCGGCCTTGTACGCTGCCGCTCGGTCGCTCGGTCGCTGGCGCCTTTCCGATTGCACGGTCTATGTAACGCTCGAGCCTTGCTGCATGTGTGCGGGGCTTATGGTCAACGCGCGCGTGGGGCGCTGCGTGTATGGCGCGGCTGATGCCAAGGCGGGCGCGCTGGGTTCGCTGTATGACCTGAATGCCGATTCGCGCCTGAACCATCGGTTTAATGTGACCGCCGGCGTGCTGGCGGATGAGTGTCGTGAGGTGTTGAGCGGCTATTTTAGTGGGCTGCGTGACACCGATGGTGCTGGCTGCGGTTGTGGGGCCGATCTTGAGGCGCATGCCGCTCATGCCGAGGCACTCGCGTGTGCCGAAGATATTGCCGTTGAGGCGGTCGATTTTGGTGCCGCGTGCCGCCGGCCCCGCCGCGTGCTGCTGGCGATCGACTCCTTTAAGGGCAGCGTTTCGAGTGCGCAGGCGGAGGCGGCGGTTGCCGAAGGCGTTCGCCGTGTGTGGTCCGATGCCCAGGTGGCCGCGTTGCCGCTGGCGGATGGTGGTGAGGGGACGCTCGATGCCGTTGCCGCGTGCGGCGGTGAGATTGTGACCTGCGAGGTGGCAGGCCCCTTGGACGACCGCGTGGCTGCCCGGATGCTGGTTGATGTCGAGCGCGAGTCCGCGGTCATCGAGATGGCCGAGGCGGCCGGCATTGGGTACTCGCCTTGCGCGGAGTCGTCGGCGCTGGCTGCTACAACCTATGGCGTGGGCGAGCTCATGCTTCGCGCGGTTCGCATGGGCGCAAAGACACTCTACATTGGTCTGGGCGGCAGTGCCACCAACGACGGTGGCGCCGGCATGCTGCAGGCGCTGGGCGCGCGTGTGGTCGATGATCAGGGCTGCGATGTCGCCCCCGGTCTTGCGGGTCTCGAACACGTGGTGAGTATTGATTTGGCGCCAGCGCTTCGGGCACTGAACGGCGCTCGTATCGTCGTGCTTTCCGATGTCGAGAATCCGCTCGTGGGACGTCGAGGCGCACTGGCGGTGTTTGGCGGACAGAAGGGCCTTCCGGCGGATGATGCCGAGGCGCTGCGCAGGCACGACAGCTGGGTGGTCGGCTACGGTCGCTTGCTCGACGCGGCAATTGCCGAGGCACGGGCCCAAGGGCTGCTGTGTGCACCCGAGGGTGCACGGACGTTCGGCTCGGTGCTCGGTGTGCCCGGCGCTGGTGCCGCCGGTGGTCTGGGAGCAGCGCTGTTGGCTCTCGGCGCCGAGTTGCGCTCGGGCGTAGAAACCGTGCTCGACCTCGTGGGGTTTGACGAGCGCGTGCGCGATGTCGACCTGGTCATTACGGGCGAGGGCAATATGGATGAACAGTCCGCCGCTGGAAAGGCACCGGTGGGCGTGGCGCGTCGCGCCAAGCGATATGGCAAGCCGGTAGCCGCCGTCGTGGGCGGTCGCGCTGACAACCTGGATGCGGTGTATGGGCAGGGTGTCGATCTGGTTCTGCCGGTCTGCCGCAAGCCCATGAGCCTTGAGGATGCGCTTGGCATGCAGGAGGCTGTAGCCAATTTGGCGTGCGCAGGCGAGGGGGCTGCCCGAGCATACGATCTTGGTCGCATATAGATATAAATATCCAATTTGATTTGCCTGTCTAGCTCGTTATTTGTAAATATACGTTAATGACGCTGGCATTTTACGGTCTATACTATTGTCATATCACTGGTTTCGTATCCACCCGTCTGTAAACGGGAAGTGAATGAAAGGAGCTAGGATGTGCAGATTGGGAGGTGCGCTTAAGCGCGCGGCTACGGTTGGTGTGGTGTTGGCGCTGACGTTAGGCATGGCCACCCCGGCGACCATGTCATTCGCAGACGATGCCGCAGGGGACGCCGGACAATCGTCCGCGTTGGAGCAGAATCAGAAGATGGCGACCGAGCTTGACGAGAATCTGGAGACAAGGGTCACGCTTTCGTTCCCGGGCAAGCGCGAGGCCGAGCCGTCCGACGTTGTGTTTGTGCTCGATAAGTCCGGCGCCTCTGCGCAGATGGACATCTACAACCAGGCCAAGGGGTTCCTGAGCCAGATTAGCCAGAAGGCCAAGGATGATGGTCTGGACATCAAGGTCGGCGTAGTCCTCTTCAACAAGAAGGGCAACATCCAGCAGCAGTTGACCGACGTCGTCACGGGTTATGATGACATTCTTGCTGCAATGAATTCGAGCGTTCGCTCCGGCACCAACATGGACGCTGGCCTTCTTGCTGCCAAGAGCATTCTTGACGCGGACACTGCCGTTAAGGCCGAGAACAAGCACGTCATCCTGATCAGCGACGGTGCAACCTACCTTTACTGCAAGAATGGCGATTACGCCACCCCGTATACGAGGTCGTTTGGCGATCCAACCAAGCAGACGAATCCAGTGACCGGCGCTGCATACCCCTATGGATCGAACAAGATGGGCGGTATCTGGGAGTGGCAGTCTCGCGAGTACAATTTCAATAACGCCTGGAAGAAGTTCTCCGACGGCTCCAACTTCATTTTCTCGCAGGCCATGAAGAGCCCCGAGAAGCTCGGCAAGTATCTTGAGTACTATCGCGACCAGTACGAGAACTCTGACAAGAACTGGGCCCAGTACGACTACGAGTACACCGACGCCGCCGCCAATAACGGCACCACGAACCCCATCCCCGTCGACGTGAACGCGCCGTGCAACATCGATGTCGCGTTCTGGAGCACGGACGACACGTTCCAGTCGATGGTCAAGGCCGGCTACGACATGAACGTCTACTACAAGAACGCCGCCGACTTTGATGGCCAGGTATTCCTGCAGTACCTCACCAGGAATTCCAACAATGGCCAGCTCGATACCGACTTTGCCGAGATCAAGGCCAAGCTTGTTGACAAGATTGCTGCCGGCTCGACCGTCGAGGACTTTATCGGTGCCGACTTCGACTTCATCAACGATCCCGCAAAGATTAGCCTGACCGCCAACGGAGAGAAGCTCAACCCCGAGAAAATCGACGACACGACCTACGGTTTCGGTAAGAAGAGCGACGGCACGTACCGCTTCACCCTGAAGTTCCAGGCTGGGGAAGATGAGAAGCTCATCCTTACGCTGAACGAGGCTGCGTCTCCGAGCAAGCCCGTCGTGCTCGAGTACAGCGAGCGCTTGGTTAACGTGCCTACCGAGCCCGGTGTCCATACCTTAAACGTCAACGATAGCGCTGTGCTCCATCCGATTGATGGCAACGGCGTGTCTGGCGACGACTACGAGTTCCCGGTTCCGACGATCGAGTACACGGTTCCCGAGCCCGAGCAGAAGCCCGAGGAGCCCAAGCCCGAGCAGAAGCCCGAGGAGCCCACGAAGCCGAGCGCGGATAATACCAAGAAGCCCGCAAAGAAGGCAAAGGGCGGCGTTCCCAAGACCGGTGACGCCACTATGCCCGCGGCGGTAGCCGGCCTGCTCGTCGCAGGTGTCGCCGCCGGTGCAGTCGGCGTGGCAGCAAGGCGCCGCAACCGCTAGGCGAATAGAGGCGAGTCGCTTCGTCGATTAGCCCGAGGGTTCCAAGATGCCTCGCGTCCCCGTACGGGTGCGCGAGGCATCTTCTTTAAGAAAACTGAATAAATTAGGACACCATCGCGCCAGCCGTTGCTAAGGGCAACTCAGCCTGTCTGATTTGGCGAGCGCCCTTCTCGCGAAATCAGACGGGCTGAGGAGGCGGCGAGGCGTTCACCGTGACTAAAATAGGGCCGATAACCACTGGTTTGGAGGCCTTCCCATGATTCGCATCGCCTGCGACGTTCATACGCACACGCTCTTTTCCCGCCATGCGTACTCGACCCTTGAAGAGAACGTCCGCGCCGCCTCGGCAAAAAACCTTGAGCTTCTGGGCGTCACCGATCACTTCTCGTGCATGCTCTTTGACCAGCAGACCCTCAAGAACTTCCAGTACTTCATCAACATGAGCGCTTGGCCGAAGGAGTGGAGAGGCATTCGCCTGCTTCATGGCTGCGAGGCGGACATCGTCGACGTCGAGGGGCATCTGTTCGGCTGGGACATTCCGGTGATGGCCAATATCACCGAGGAGTCTCGTCCCGAAACGACCCTGAAGGAGAAGTGCCTCTCGGCCTGCGACTACGCGATCGCGAGCATTCACCGCGATGATTTCTGCGATGATGCCACGCGCGTCCAGAACACGCAGATGTACATCAACGCGCTACAGGATCCCAAGGTCTTGATCCTCGGGCACGTGGGGCGCTCGGGTGTTGACTTCGAGCTCGACCCGGTGCTCGAGGCGGCCCGCGACCTGGGCAAGCTCATTGAGATCAATGAGTCGAGCATCGCCGAGCCCGCCAAGGCAAAGAAGTCGCTTCGGCGCTGCGAGGACGTCGCGCAGCGCTGCGCCGAGCTCGGCTGCATGGTGAGCTTCGGCTCCGATGCGCACATCTCGCCCAAGGTCGGCGGCTACGCGAAAACCAAAGAGCTCCTCGAGTCCGTCGACTTTCCCGAGGAGCTTGTCGCGTGTTCCAGCGCGGAGCGCTTCCTCTCGCTTCTTCCGTAGTCCTCGGTAGAGTGCCCGTCAATCCAGACAGGCAAAAATGACTGCCAAATCAGACAGGCTGAAAAAGCAGGTGGGCTAGAGGTCGATCTGAAGCTCGACGGGGCAGTGGTCGCTGCCGTAGACCTCGGAGAGGATGCTTGCCCCCGTCACGCGGTCGGCAATGTCGTTGCTCACCAGGAAGTAGTCAATGCGCCAACCGGCGTTCTTCTCGCGTGCGCGGAAGCGATAGCTCCACCAGCTGTAGGCCCCGGCAAGGTCTGGGTGCCGAGCGCGGAACGTGTCTGTGAAGCCGGCGTCAAGCAACGCGGAGAAGCTCGCGCGCTCCTCGTCGGAGAAGCCAGCGTTGCCGCGGTTG
>CAJKEF010000074.1 GCA_905198825.1 uncultured Collinsella sp.
AGCTCGTAGAGCACGCCGCGGACCGTCACGATGATGAATTCGCTGGCATCCGACTCCTCGGCATACTTGATGATACCGGCGGTGGAGCCGATGTAGTCGGCCTCGGCAAGGACATCGGCCTTGCACTCGGGGTGCGCCAGCACGAGCGCGTCGGGGTGCGCTTCCTGCGCGTCAACGATCTGCTCGACGGTGATGATGTGGTGGCGCGGGCAGTAGCCCTTGTTGAGGATGACGTGCTTTTGCGGCACCTGCTCGGCTACGAAGCGACCGAGGTTTTGGTCGGGAATGAAAAGGACATGCTGCTGCGGCAGCTCGGACACAATCTTGACGGCGTTGGAGCTGGTGACACACACATCGCTCCAGCTCTTGATCTCGACCGTGGAGTTGACGTAGCACACCACGGCAAGGTCGTCACCGTACTCGGCGCGGGCGGCGTCGACCGTCTCGCGCTTGACCATGTGAGCCATGGGGCAGTCCGCGCCCGGCTCGGGCAGCAGCACGGTCTTAGTGGGATTGAGCAGCTTGGCGCTCTCGCCCATAAACTCCACGCCGCACAGCACGATGGTCCGCTGTGGCAGGCTCTTGGCGAGCTTGGCCAGGTAGAAGCTATCGCCGACGTAATCAGCCACGGCCTGCACCTCGGGCGCCACGTAATAGTGCGCTAGGATCACCGCGTCACGTTGGGTTTTTAGTTGCTGAATGGCCTCGACGAGCTCTGCGGGCACCAGTGCCGCGCGCTCCGTTGCCGTCGTTGCCGATGCTAGGCCGGCCGCGATATCGCGTGCAAGCTCCGACGCATCCATGTTCGCGCTCTGTGCCATCAAGGCCCCTCTCTTTTGGCGAATCTTGGGGCTTTAGTATGACACCTAGGTTTACAGCTGACAAGACAGCTGTAAACCTAGGTGTAAAGTTGAAATAAAGATTCAATCATGTGGCAGGTCCATTTTCGAACTGGCAAGCTGAGGATAGCTGAGCTCTCGATGGCGCAGGAGGCATCTTTCGCCACCGCAATACCGCTTGGCGCGAGTTGCACGCCTTGGGGCGCAAATGGGACACGCCTCCGCGGGCGGCGCGCACCCAATGTGGCAAAATCGAACTACTAAGGGGGCCCGAATGCTCAAGATTATCGCCTGCGACGACGACGTCGCTTTTCTAGATAGACTGCACCGGATGATCGACCGCTGGTCGACCGAGACGGGCACGGCAGTCGATGTTGCGCTCGTCACGCGCGGCGAGGACCTGCTGGCCCGCCATGCCGCATCGCGTGCCGACATCATTCTGCTCGACATGATCATGCCGCTCGTCAACGGCATGGATACCGCGCGGGAGCTGCGCCAATCCGACACCGCCGTGCGCCTGGTGTTCCTCACCTCATCGCCCGAGTTCGCGCTGGAGTCCTATGAGGTCCGCGCCTTCGACTACCTGCTCAAGCCCGTAACGTACGAACGCCTGGCGCAACTGCTCGACGAGCTTTCGAGCATGCGACCCGCCGTGACCGATGAGCTCGTGACCAAAACGTCCTTTGGCTACCATGCCCTGCGCCTGTCCGATATCGAATATGCCGAGGCCCGCAACAAGCACGTGGTATTCCACCTGCGCGACGGGCGCGACATCGAGGCGCTCGAGCCGTTCCGCAGCATCGAGGACCGACTGGCCCAAAACGCAAGCTTCTTTAAATGTCACCGTAGCTACCAGGTCAACCTGCGCAATATCGACCACTTCAACCGTACGGATATCGTCATGCGCTCGGGCGCTTGCATTCCGCTGGCACGCAGCTGCAAGCAGGGTTTCCAGGATGCCTACTTTGCGGCACGGTTCGAGGGCGGGAGGTGCTAATGCTCCCCACGACCGAGATGATGCTTTGGGCAATCCACCACGCAACGACCCTACTTTTTGGCGTTTTTGCCTCGGCGGCGCTCTGCGGCATCGAGATCAACCGGCGCCATTCGCTCGAGCTGGTGGGGGTCGGCGCCGTCACCGGCACCGCTTTTGCGATTGCCAACCTCGTCGGTGGTGAGCTGCTTGCCCGACAGGCCTATCCACTCGTCGTGCATCTGCCGCTTGTCGTCTACCTGTGCGTACGCTATCGCCTGAGTCCGCTGCTCGCCATCCTGGGCGTTACCAGTGCCTACCTGAGCTGCCAGTTCAGCAACTGGATGGGCATCGCCGCGCTCGCCGCCACCGACTCGCAAATCGTGTACTACGTGGCACGCATTATCACCACGGTCGCCGTCTTTGCGATCCTGCTGCATTGGGCCAGCGACATCGGTCCGCGTCTGGCGGTCAAAAGCCCTACCGAGCTCGAGATTCTGCTCATCCTGCCGCTCGTCTATTACATCTTTGACTACGCCACCAACGTCTACACCACGCTCTTCCACTCGGGCTCCGTGGTGACGGTTGAGTTTTTGGCGTTTGCGCTTTGCGCGTTCTACCTTATGTTTCTTCTGTGTATCTGCGCGAATACGAGGCAAAGGAAATCGCCGAGCGCGAGCGCTGGATGCTCGCGACCCGCGACAGCGCGGCCATCAAAGAGCTCGAAGCCTGGCGCCAGTCCGGACGCGAGCTCTCGGTTCTCCGTCACGACATGCGCCACTACCTGCGCGGTCTAGCGGCCCTGATCGAAGAGGGTCACACCGATGAGGCGCTCGAGCGCATCGACGCGCTCTGCGAGGCCAACGACCGCACCGCCGTACGCCGCTTCTGCGCCAACGAAACGGTCAACATTGTGCTTTCGTCATTTAGCTCCGATATCAACCGAAACGGCATCACCGCCGATTTGCGCGCTGCCGTGCCCGAGAGCGTCCATGTAGCCGACGTCGATCTGTTTAGCGTGCTCTCAAACGCCCTGGACAACGCCATCGTCGCCGCAAGCGCCGCTCCCCAGGGCAAGCGATTTGTCGATCTGGACCTGCGTTGCGAGGACGGGCAACTGCTCCTTTTGGTCTCAAACACGTTTGGGCGCCCGCCGCGCATGGTCGACGGCATGCCCGTAGCCGGGCACACCGGACACGGCTTTGGAACCAAGAGCATTAAGCTTGCCGTCGAACGCATGAACGGCAACTGCCAGTTTCGCATCAACGGCGACCGGTTTGAGCTGCGCGCCGTGATGTAAGGGCGCGACAAGTCGGCGCCGCGCTCGACCCGTCAGGGCCGCCTTGCCGGCTCCGGTCCGCTACAGCGGCGCGGCTGCCGGGGTCAGCTGCTTGATGTATGCCCACATGCGCTGCTTGGCGGCTTTGTCAGTGAGCGCCGCCTCAAAACCGTCGAGCGCGAGCACGCGACGACCCTGCACATGGGCGACCAAGCCAGGCTTGAGCATGGCGGTATCGAAGTCGTCGATTGCCACGAGCATGTCGGCATAGGTCTCGCGCATGGTATCGGCCGCGCGATCGTCTAACAGCAGGACCGCCTCGGGGTCCAAGGCCTCGAGCGCCTCGCGGAACAGCTCGCACGGCAGGCCCTCGCCTGTCGCAACCGCCCCATCGCCCGCGCCGGCAACACTTGCCAGCACGCAAAAATCCTCTGGCGCGTAGCCGATGGCGCCGAGCGCTTTGCGCAGGGCGGCACCGTCCGGACCGGCAGCCAGCTCGCCGCCCGCACGCTCGGCATCGTCTAAATCGCCTTTTACCAGCACAATCGGCGAGCACGCGTTGCCTGCGATACGCACGCCGCGGCGCGCAAGCGATGCGAGCTCCTGCTCGGTCGCCTGGGCGATAGCTTCTTTTTTCTGGCTTTGTGACGTGGGCATGCGCTCTCCAATCGTTTGCGTGCCCACCATTATATAAAAGAGCCGCCCGCGAGTGGTTGCTTTGCGGGCGGCTGGGTATAAGCACGGTCGTACTGAGTTTTACGCGGCCGAGCCGCGTCGCATTATGGAGGTCACCATGGCTGACATTAATCAGATTACCCCCGAGAACTTCGATTCCATCGTTAACGACAGCCTGCCCGTGCTGGTCGATTTTTGGGCACCGTGGTGCGGGCCCTGTCGATCCCTCTCGCCCATCGTTGACGAGGTTGCCGATGAGCTGGCGGGCAAGCTTGCCGTTGCCAAGTGCAACGTCGACGACAACCAGGACCTGGCCATGAAGTATGGCGTCATGAGCATCCCCACGCTGATTGTGTTTAAGAACGGCGAGGAGATTGACCGCTCGGTTGGCGCTCTACCCAAGGCGAGGCTGCAGGCGCTGCTGGAGAAGCATCTGTAATACGCTTGTTACTTACTCGCCGTCTATGAGCGCTTTTGCACCGCTCGCCGGACTTCTGGATGCACCGAGTGCAACCACGGATAGTATGGTAGTCACAAACAGCCCCCAGTGAACGGGTGCGGGTCGCACAGACTCGTACCCGTTTTCTTATGCAACTGCGCGCAGAGCGGGCGTAGTAAAATCTGAACCACTGAACTGCCCCACACAAAAGGAGATTTCCCATGCATGATGTTGGAATGAACATGAGCCAGCTTGCCATGAGCGTCAAGCAGGTCGACGACACCATCGAGCTCGCTCACGAGTGGAGCCATCAGCTGCTGCATGCGACCGAGAATTTTGACATGGAGCGCATCGGCGCCAAGCTCGAGGCAGCCATGGCCGCGCTGCACGAGGCGCATGACGCGCTCGAGGGCTACGAAGAGGCCATCGAGGCCGACCACAACTCCGTCGGATCCGTGAAGCTGGTGTAACGTGGCCGAACACGAGCATGGCAGCGGGTACGAGCACGAGCATCCGCACGGGTCGGACGGTGATGCAGGCTACCACTGTAGTGGCTCCGGCTCCGAGCTGGTCCGCTTTTCGGTCACCGCGCCCGACGACCTGCTGCGCCGCTTTGACGAGCAGATCGCACGCCGCGGTGACGTGGCCAACCGCTCCGAGGCCGTGCGCGACCTGATTCGCGCCTCGATTGCCAAGGAGCAGATGCGAACGCCCGACGAGCAGGTCATCGGGTCGCTCACCATGATTTACGACCATCACACCGGCGACCTGACGCGCCGCCTGGACGAAGTGCAACACGACTACACCGACGAGATCGTATCGACCATGCACGTGCATCTGGATCACCACAACTGCTTGGAGATTCTGGCGCTCAAGGGTCGCGGCGAGCGCGTCTACGAACTAGCCGACCGCCTGCTGGGCCTGCGCGGCGTTAAGCACGGCGAGCTCACGTGCGCCGCCACCAAGCAGAGCCTGGGGCTGTAGCGGGATTTCCCGCAGCGCACCTGCCAAAAAGGGACAGGTTTGTTTTGGCAGGTTTAGCGTTTTACCTACCAAAACAAACCTGTCCCTTTTTGGTCGGTTTTGATGAGGAGTGTCGCATGCGGCATGTGCATATTCATGTAACGGGCATTGTGCAGGGCGTTGGCATGCGACCGTTTGTGTATCGCGAGGCCATGGCGCATGGCATTTGCGGCTGGGTGCTCAACGCGGGCGATGGCGTGCATATCGAGGCGCACGCTCCGGCCGATGCGCTCGATGCTTTTGTTGCCGCGCTTTCTGAGCATGCGCCCGCGGCGGCTCGCGTTGAGCGAGTCGATATTGCGGATTTGGAGCCTAGCGGCTGGAGCACTGCCAATGAGCAGGGCTTTCACATTGTGGCGTCGCAGGACCAAACCGCGCACACGACGCTCGTCTCGCCCGATATCGCCACCTGTGACGATTGCCTGCGCGAGTTGTTCGATCCCGCCGACCGACGCTATCACTACCCCTTTATCAACTGCACCAACTGTGGGCCGCGCTTTACCATCATCCGGTCGCTGCCTTATGACCGAGCGGCCACGTCGATGGATTGCTTTCCCATGTGCCCCGAGTGCGCCGCAGAGTATGGCGACCCGCTTGACCGGCGCTTTCATGCGCAGCCCGATGCCTGCTTTGACTGCGGGCCACATATTACCTGGCGCGAGGCGGCGGGCGACATGGAGCTCGAAGGCTCGGGAGCGACGCCAGCCATCGGCAGCACGCGCGAAACCAGCGATGCCATTATTGACCGCTGTGTCGAGCTGCTGGCCAGCGGCGGTATTGTCGCCATCAAGGGCCTGGGTGGATTTCATCTGGCCTGCAACGCCGCCGATG
>CAJKEF010000075.1 GCA_905198825.1 uncultured Collinsella sp.
TCCTGGACCATCCCAAGTTTGAGAAGGCTGTCAACCACGACGCGCTGCGCCCCTACCTGACGCTGCAATTCCCTGCCACGGAGGAGACCTTCTTTAAGGGCGTGTTCAAGCTTGCCCCGGCGCATTGTTTTACGTATGACCTGACGACCAACACCATGGACATCAAGCGTTACTGGAGCTGTGACTTCACCGACGACAACTCCAAGACCTTCGAGGAGTACGTGGACGAGTGCGACAAGGTCGTGCACGAAAGCGTCGCTGCGCACCGAATCGCCGATGTTAAGGTGGGCTCGTTCCTTTCTGGCGGTGTGGACTCCAGCTACATTGCCGCCTGTCTCATGCCCGACACCACGTATTCTGTCGGCTTCGATTACAAGAACTTCAACGAGACCAACTACGCCGCCGAGCTTTCCGACAAGCTGGGCATCAAGAACGTGCGCAAGATGATTACCGCCGACGAGTTCTTTGATGCACTGCCCGATATCCAGTACCACATGGACGAGCCGCAATCGAACCTGTCCAGCGTGCCGCTGTACTATCTGGCGCAGATGGCTTCCAAGGAGGTCACCGTCGTCCTTTCGGGCGAGGGTGCCGACGAACTGTTTGCCGGCTATGAGTGGTACGAGGACACCCCCGAGATGCGCACCTTTAAGAAGCGCGTGCCGCTCGGCGTACGTCGCGCCCTGGGCTCACTCGTTCAGCATCTCCCCTACTTTAAGGGCCACAACTTCCTGACGAAATGCGCCGAGGTTCCCGAGCGCTGGTATGTGGGTCAGGCAAAGGTGTTCGATCCCTCCGAGGTCGACGAGGTGCTCAAGCCCGCTTATGACACCGGCAAGAACGCCGCCGAGATGTGCGCCGAGTACTACAAGCAGGTTCCCAACTGCTGCGAGCTTTCCAAGAAACAGTATCTGGATATGAACATGTGGCTGCCGGGCGACATTCTGCTCAAGGCCGACAAGATGTGCATGGCGCATTCTCTGGAGCTTCGCGTCCCGTTCCTGGACAAGAAGGTCATGGAGTTTGCCGAGCACATTCCCGCCAACTACCGTGTTAACGAAGAAGGTTGCAAGCTCGTCCTGCGTCACGCCGCCAACCGCACGCTGCCCGACGAGTGGGCAACGCGCAAGAAGGTGGGCTTCCCTGTACCGGTCAAGTTCTGGCTACGCGAGCAAAAGTATTACGACTACGTAAAGGAATACTTCACCGCGCCGTGGGCTGCTGATTTCTTTGACACCGATGCGCTCATGAAACTGCTCGACGATCACTTTAAGGGTCGCGCGCTCAACCAGCGCAAGATCTATACCACGCTGACGTTCCTCATTTGGTACAAGCGCTTCTTTATCGACGAGGACAAGGGCGCTAAAGTCGCCGCTTAGTTTTCGTTATGAATTAGCGGTGAACCACGCAGGGTTTCCGCTATACTCAATCCCTGCGGGCGATTGGCGCAACGGTTAGCGCAGGTGCTTTACACGCACAAGGCTGGGGGTTCGAATCCCTCATCGCCCACCACTGATTTGACAGGCTCCCAGCAATGGGAGCCTTTCTTTTTTGGGCCCATCGCAGAGGGATTCGAACCCGCAAGGGTGCGGAGCTGAGGAAACGCGAAGCGTTTTCCAGCGCAGCACGCGAGGGCCGTAGGCCCGAAGCGAAAGCGGGCGGCGCCAGCCGCACGCGGACATCCCTCATCGCCCACCACTGAATTGTTAGGCCTCCAGCGATGGAGGCCTTTCTTTTTTTCAGGCCCATCGCAGAGGGATTCGAACCCGCCAGCACGTCTGTCACAAAGGCCGTGGCCAAATAATGGCAAAAATGAGTACCGCTACTTTGCTTGCAACATATAAAAAGATAGCGTTTGCGTAAGTTACGCAACATATGTCCATTATAAGGACTAACAGTTAGATCACAATCGTGCATTCATCGCCATTTCGACTTGCTATCTGGCCTTATTAGTCCAAAATTGCTGCTACCAAATCGGTAGCAGTACTCATATTTAATGTTTTTTGACCAGCGGGTCTCCCTGCCTTAGCAAATCTAAGGCAAAACGGGCTCCAGACCGCTGAATCATGCCACATAGGGCACGCTCGCAGTCCGGAACCCGGTCCAAATTGAGTTATTGCGCCGCGTTAGACCAAGACACCCGACAGGATCTCGATCAGACTGTCCACGTCGGCTTCCTCGCAGACGAGCGGCGGCAAGAAACGCAGCGTATGAGCACCCGTAGCGTTAATCACGGCACCGGCGGCCAGCGCGCGGGCAACAATATCATGCGCGTCGCCCGCGGCATCATCCAAATCGCAGCCGAGCATCAGGCCACGGCCACGCACCTCTACCACATGCGGAAGCTTAGCCAGCGCCTGCTCCATATAGGCGCCAACCTTGGCAGCATGCTCGGCATAATCGCCGCGCACAAGCGCGGAGAGCGTCGCGGCACATGCCGCGATGGCCAAGCAGCTACCGCCAAAGGTCGAGCCGTGGTCGCCCGGCTTAAACACGTCGGCAATCTCCTTCTTTGCCACGACGGCACCCATGGGCACGCCGTCGGCAATGCCCTTGGCAAGGCTCATGATGTCGGGTTCCACGCCATAGGTCTGGAACGCAAACGGCTTACCCGTGCGGAAGATACCGCACTGGACCTCGTCGGCGATAAGCACGGCGCCCACTTCGTGTGCCAGGTCGCGCGCTGCCGCCATAAACTCCTCGGTCATGGGGTGCACGCCACTCTCACCCTGGATCGGCTCGAGCATCACGGCACAAATCTCGCTCCCCAGCTGCTTAAAGATCGCACGCAGCTCGTCCACATCGTTGGGCGTGCAGGCCACAAAGCCACCCGGCAGCGGGCGAAAGCTGTCCTGCAGCCAATCCTGCATGGTGGCGGCAATGGTCTCGAGCGTACGGCCGTGGAAGCCGCCGCGCATGCACACGATGGTGTTGCCGCCATTACCGGCACGCTTGGCGTACAGGCGCGCGAGCTTCATCGAGCCCTCGTTGGCCTCGGCGCCAGAGTTGGCAAAGAAGGTCTCCCAAACCTGCTCATCCGCAGACGGGGCACCAAGAGCAGCTGCCGTGGTCTCATCGCCGGCGACAATGGCATCGGCAAGCACGCGCGCACCATCTACGTCGTCGTTAGCAAGCTTGGACAGCAGCGCCGCGACCTGTCCGCGCTGCTCGATGTAGAAGTAATTGGAGACATGCATGAGCTTTTTGGTCTGTGCCTCGAGCGCCGAGAGCACAGCCAGGTTGCCATGACCTAGGCTGCACACGCCGATGCCGGCAAGAAAGTCGAGGTACTCACGGCCATCGTCGCCGGTGAGCTTCATGCCGTGACCCTCGACAAACTCGACCGGAGAGCGGCCAAAGGTATGCATAACGTAATGGGATTCAAGCGATTGCTGAGCTGCAAGTGACATGGGATGCCTTTCGTTGAGCGCCGGACGGCGCAGACCTATGGGTGCAGGAATGGGGCGGCTGCGGGTCAGCTAGACCGTCTGAAGCTTCTCGACCTCGTCGAGGTTCTCGGTCAGACGCGCAGCAAACGTCGAAAGCGGATGCGGATGCGTATCGAACTCGTAAGCCGTCTCGGTGGAATGGATCACGGTACCGACGCCGGCATCGGTCAGCAGCTCCAGGAGCAGCGAGTGCGGCGTCGTGCCGTTGATGATGTGGGCCCGGAAAACGCCAGCGGTAAGCGCATCGACGGCGGCGCGCAGCTTGGGGATCATGCCCTTGTCGACCTCGCCGCCATAGAGCATCTCATTGACCTCGTCGAGCGTCAGGTTGGAGATAAGCGAATCCTTGTCGCTAAAGTCCTTGTACAGGCCGTCGACGTCGGTCAAGAAGATCGCTTTGTGCGCATGAAGCGCCGCCGCAACGGCGCCGGCGGCGTTGATGTTGAAGAAGCCACCGTCCTCCCCCGCCGCGACCGTGGCGACAACGGGAATGTACTCGCTATCGAGCAAGCGCTCGATATAGTCGGTGTTGACGTGCGTCACTTTGCCCACGCGACCGAGCTCGGGGTCGAGCGGCTCGGCGATGAGTGTGCCGGCATCGCTGCCCGACACGCCTACGGCCAGGTTGCCGTGGTGGTTGATGGCGGCGACCAGCTCCTGGTTAACCTTGCCGCCCAGCACCTCGCGCACGATATCCATAGTCGCCGGCGTGGTCACGCGCTGGCCGTTCTTAAACTCGACGGGAATATCGTAATGGCTCAGCGCCTCGTTGATGGCCTTGCCGCCGCCATGCACGATGACGGGGCGCATGCCGATGATCTTGAGCAGGACGATGTCGCTCATCACGTCGCGGCGCAGTTGCTCGTCGACCATGGCGGCTCCGCCATATTTGATAACGACCGTCTTGCCGGTCAGGTTTTTAATCCACGGCAGCGCTTCGAACAGCAGCTGCGCGGTTGCTTCGTTGGATTCGCTCGAACGACAATCGCGTGCGAATTTCATAATCTGCCTCGTCTTTCGTATCGTTATCACGCCGTGCTTCGCTGTCCGCAATGCGGCAAGATGCGCAGCGTGCCTGGAATCTAGGAACGGTAGTCGCCGTTGATGGAGATGTACTCGTGCGTGAGGTCGCAGGTCCACACGGTCGTTGCCGCGTCGCCTGCACCCAGGTCGGCCGAGATCACGATCTCGGACGCCTCAAAACGTCGCAGAGCCTCGTCCTCGTCAAAGGGAACGGTCAGACCATCGCGACAGACGGGCATGCCCATCATGTCGATGGAAACGTCTTCCTGATTAAACTTCACACCGCACTTGCCAAGCGCCATGGCAACGCGGCCCCAGTTGCAGTCGTGGCCGGCGATGCAGGTCTTGACGAGCGGCGAGTTGGCGACGGCACGGGCGGCGATATCGGCTTCCTCGTCGTTAGCGGCGCCGGTAATGTTAACCGTCACGAGCTTTGACGCACCCTCGCCATCGGCCGCAATGTTGCGCGCCAGGCTCTCGCACACCTCGTGCACGGCAAAAGCCAACTCGTCAAAGGCGTCAGTGCCCTCGACGATAGCCTCGGCATCTGCGGCAGCAGCGCCAGAAGCAAGCATGATACAGGTGTCGTTGGTCGAGGTATCGGAATCGACCGTCACCTTATTAAAGGTCTGCTTAACGGTCGAGAGCAGTAAGGTGTGGAGCGCCGCCGGCTCGACGGGGGCATCGGTAGTAATGACCGCGATCATGGTGGCCATATTGGGCATGATCATGCCCGAGCCCTTGCACATGCCGCCCACCGTATAAGCGTTGCCCGCATGGCCCGCAGCCTCGCTGCGATAGCGAACGGCATACTCCTTGGAATGCGTATCGGTCGTCATGATGGCACGGGCCGCATCGGCACCGCCATGGGCAGAGAGCGCCTCGTAGGCGGACGGGACGGCTGCCTCAAACGTGTCGATCGGCAAAATCTGTCCAATCACGCCTGTGGATGCAACTAGGATCTGCTGGGGTTCACAGCCGATGACCTGCGACGCGATATTGCAGGTCTCTCGCGCGCAGGCAAGGCCGGTCTCGCCCGTGGCGGCATTCGCGTTGCCGGAGTTGATTGAAACGCCGGCGATGATGCCATAGCCCTTGTCCGCACCGCCCAGGTTGGCACGGCTCACCTGCACGGGCGCCGCGCAAAAGCGGTTGGTCGTAAACACGCCGGCGCCTGGACAGGGCTTATCGGGCACGATGAGCGCATAGTCCAAGCGCTCGGGATTCTTCCGGAATCCTGCATGGATGCCTGCGGCCTTAAAGCCAGCCGCTGCCGTAACGCCACCCTCGACGGCGCGTATCTTGATATCAATCAGGTCGGTATTCATCGTCCCTACGGCTCCTTATATCAAATAAAAAAGCGGGCATCGGCTGGCACGCCATACCGGTCGCAACTACTAGACCAGCTTGAAAGCGGCGCCCAACTCGATACCCGACCACCAAATCGTTAACAATCGAATGTGCTACACCGGGCACGCCACTGTGGGCAAGCCTCGTCGCTCCTCAAAGCCAAAAACGATGTTGGCGCACTGGACCGCCTGGCCCGCAGCACCCTTGCACAAATTGTC
>CAJKEF010000076.1 GCA_905198825.1 uncultured Collinsella sp.
TTCCGACATACCTGCCACTTCTTAGCCTTAACCGTTAATCTGCTTTCTTACGTGCAAGTTAGATAGTAGCATTTTACTGTTTGCTCAAAGCAGTTAATTAAAATAGACGCGGCGTTATCTGGGCATTTGACACCAAATTACGACATTTCTTTATCGATTATTTACGCTGGTAGCTGACTCGCAGCTAATCGTCATTCGCTTGTCAACAAAATTGGCATCTCTTTATGTCCTTTGGTATAGAGGATATAGTTATTAACCCCTCCCCCAATAATTTTGAGTGATCTGCGAGGCAGTAGACGTCCTCACTCCTCATGATTACCGCGCATCGCCATCCACCGGAGCAAAACAAAAAGGGCGGGACCTGCTGCGCTTGCAGGCCCCGCACCGGTTGACACCCGACGGGACACGGCCGGGCGAGACGGATCCGTGCTACCGCCCCGCCTGGCCGCGATGTTCAACTACAGCTCGTTGGCCGCGTGATACGCCGTGCGAATGGCGCTCGCGATGTCGGCGGTGCGCTCACCCGAGCAGTCGCCCACGCAGGTCACGGGCACCGTCACGCCATCCAGGTCAAACGCGTTGGCCTTGGAGCCCACGGCCATCACCACGTAATCGCAGGCGATCTTCACCGGCTCCTCGGCGCCGTCCTCGGTGGTGCGAACGGCCTCCACGCCCTCGTCGGTAATGGCGGTCAGGCGGGTCTTAACATGCTGCTCCACGTTGTGCTCTGCAAAGTCGCTCATAATCAGCGGCAGAATGGTCTCGGACTCGCCCGCGGCAATCTTGTCGAGCATCTCCACGATCGCCACCTCGCAGCCGTGCTGCAGCAGGTACTCGGCAGTCTCGGTGCCCACCAGGCCACCGCCAATGACGGCGACGCGGCCGCTGAGCTCCACCTTGCCGGCCAGCACGTCCCAGCTCGAGACGACCTTCTCCGAGTCGGCACCCGGAACGGGGATGACCACATCGTGCGCGCCCACAGCCACAATCGCGGCGTCGGCGGTGTTGAGGTCCTCAGCGGTAGCGGCATGGTTGAGCTCAACCTTCACGCCCAGGCCGGGCAGAATCTTCTCGTAGTACTCGACCGAGCGCATGATCTCGTCCTTGCGCGGGGGCGCGGCCGCCAGCACAATCTGGCCGCCCAGATGGTCGCTCGCCTCGTAGACGGTCACATCGTAGCCGCGCTTGGCCGCCACGCGTGCGGCCTCCAGGCCGGCAATACCGCCGCCCACCACGGCGATCTTCTTGTCGCCCTCGCCCGGCTTGATGGCGATGGTCGCCTCGTCGCCGTTCTCGGCATTGAGCACGCACGAGATGTACTTGCGGTTTTGAATCGCATCGACGCAGCCCTTGTTGCAGTTGAGGCACTCGCGGATGGGCTCGCCCGTGGCGGCCTTCAGCGCAATGTCGGGGTCGCACATGAGCGAGCGGCCATAGGCGATGATGTCGGCGGCGCCGTCTTCCAGAATCTTCTCGCCGGCCTCGACCGAGACAACACGGCCGACGGTTGCCACCGGCACGGAGACCAGGGCCTTGACGCGCTCGGCCACCGGCAGCGTCCAGTTGTAGGGCATGGCGCCCATGGGCGGAATGGTGTCGCCCATGTTGCCGGTGTGGTTGGCCTGTGCGACCTGGATCATGTCGATGCCCGCGCCCTCAAGCAGCTTGGCAAACTCGCAGGCCTCGTCGGGCTGCAGGCCGCCCTTGCCGCGCGGCGTGCCGTCGGGGTTCTCCATAATCACGGGGAGTTTGTACTCCACCATCAGCTGCGGCGCGGCTTCCTTAATGGCAGCGACGACCTCCAGCGCGTAGCGAACGCGGTTCTCGAACGAGCCACCGTACTCGTCGGTGCGCTTGTTGAGGATGGCCGAGCACAGCGAACCCACCAGGCGGTCGCCGTGGACCTCGATGGCGTCGATTCCGGCCTGCTGCGCGCGAGCGGCCGAGGCAGCGATGGCCTCCTTGATCTGGGTGAGCTGCTCTACGCTCGCCTCGTTCACAAAGTGCTGCATGTCGTGGTGCAGCTTGGCGTATGCCTGCTTGCGGATCTCGTTGGACTCGGCCATCTTGGCGGCAAAGGTCTCCTCGTCACCGGCGGCCTTGGCCTCCTGCGCGGCCTTGGCGGCAGCCATGGAGCCCATGACCATGCGGCCGACACCGGGCACGTCGTACTCGGGGTGGAACAGCTGCAGCGCGACCTTGGCGCCGTGCTTGTGGACGGCGTCGGCCAGGGCCTTAAACGTGGGGATCTGAACGTCGGTCGCCAGCTTGGGCGTGGGGCTTGCGGTCATGACGGGAGCGACGTCGCCGATGACGATGTAGCTCACGCCGCCACGAGCCAGGCGCTCGTAAAAAGCCAGGCTGCGCTCGCCAATGGAACCGTCACGCTCCTCGTAGCCGGTGGTCAGCGGCGGGAACATAATGCGGTTCTTGAGCTCAAGGGGGCCAACCGTAATGGGCTGGAGCAGTTTGGATGCAGGTGCGGTCATGGACATTCCTCTCTTGTAGGCGCGGCGGCGATGTTGCCGCGTAGTTGTCTAGAGGATATGGCATGGGGGCACAGCGGCACAACGGAAATCGGCGAATATCAGGTGGCGGCGGGTGGATGGGAATGGGCGGGGCGGCCCGTCGGTTTGTCTCAATCTGTAACACCTAGCCGCCCAAATCGGGTCTAGATGTTACAGATCGAGATTTTGTTTGAGAGGCCGAGAATTGGACCGAAAACACGGTCCCGAAATAACAAAAAAGCTCGCCGGCTAGGCCGACGAGCTGCAAGTTCTTGGTCGCGGGGGCAGGATTTGAACCTACGACCTCCGGGTTATGAGCCCGGCGAGCTACCAGACTGCTCCACCCCGCAATGTCTGGGCGCCTCATGTGCGCAAGAAAGAATATTACGCGGGAGTTCGGTAAACGGCAAGGAAAATCTCGTAGAGCATAATTCCTTCATATTTAAACCCCTCAGTCCATATCACCGTAAACGAATCGCAACCGAGCGCCGTCGACGGCGCGTATACAATGGTGCGCGTCCTTTTATGCCAACACTGGGAGTAGACATGCTGCTCGCTATCGATATGGGAAACACGCAGACGGCCATGGGCCTGTTTGACGGAGACGAGCTGGTGCAGTCGTGGCGCATGCCCACCGACCGCTCTTATACCGCCGACGAGATCCATGTGCGCCTGATGGGTTTCTTTAAGATGTACGGCCTTTCGCTCGACGCGGTCGACGCGATCGCCTTTGCGGGCGTGGTGCCGCAGCTCTCGCGCGAATGGCACGCCGTGGCCGACCGCATTGCCGCAGATGCCATCGTCATCGGACCGCAGACGGCCGCGGTGACCAAGCTGCGCGCGGCGCGTCCCCAGGCCGTAGGTGCCGACCGCGTCGCTAACGCCGTTGCGGCCGAAACTTTCTACGGCGCGCCGGCAATCGTGGTGGACTTTGGCACCGCGACCAATATCGACGTCATCGATGAGGACGGTTATTACATTGGTGGAGCGATTGCGCCGGGCATCCGCATTTCGATGGACGCGCTCGCCGCCCGAGCCGCCAAGCTCGCCAGCGTTCCGCTCGAGGCGCCCGAGCACGCCATCGGCCGCGATACCGAGGAGTGCATCAAGGTCGGCGCCGTAACGGGCGCCGCCGCCATGGCCGAGGGCCTGGTCGCGCGCATGAAGCGCGAGCTGGGCCGCGAGGATGCCACCGTTATCGCCACGGGCGGTCTCGCCAGCATCGTCGCCGATTCGACCGACGCCTTCGACGTGGTCGACGGACAGCTCACCATCAAGGGTATCTGCGAAATCTACCGCCGCATGCAGGAGCTGGGGTAAGGCGGGGCTTAAGTCGAGCACGCCCGATGCCACAGCCCCCGCAAACGTTCGCCAAGCCTATTTCTCAAAAACGAAATTTTTTCAGTTTTGAGGAATAGGGCCGAGATGCCACCCCATAGTCGCGCGAAAGCCCTCCCCGGTGCAGGCCGAGGAGGGCTTCGTTGTCATTGTTATCTATGGACGCGGACGCCTCGCGTTACAGCCCGCGAATCCGTACGGCCTCAGGCGGAAACTCCTGCTCGCCGGCATCGGTCTTGATGGTCGCGCGGCCCCAGATGTCCAGGCCCGCAAACACACCGACCGCAAGCGGCAAGCCGTTGGGCGACACCGCCGCAACTTGGCGGCCCAGCAGCGGCACCATGTCGAAGTACTCGCCCAGCACGGGAGCCAGCGGACCGGCAGCGCCCTGCGGCGTGTTGGCAACAACCGCCCAGGTGTCCACACGGGTCAGCACGGCGGCGGCCAACTCCTCGACCAGCGCTTCGTCGGCAACATCCACACCGAGCTCGCTCAACGCCGAAAGCTCAATATCCACCGTCACGGCACCGAACATGCCCGCGGCACCGGCACCGCCGTTCACGGTAACGCGCGCGAACGACGTCTCAAATGCGGGCGCGCCGCACACAATGTCGCTCGGCCACTGGATACCCACCTTACCGGCAAGGCCCAACCCCGGCGTCGATGCCGTGCCCACGAGCGCGTCCATCATGCCCATCGCCGCCACAAACGGCAGGCCGTGGAAGGCATGCATGTTCACGTCCGGGCGCACGACCAGCGAAAACGTCAACGACGTCTCGCCCGCGCTCCAAGCACACCAGCCCACAGACGCACCCTCGCGGCCCGCGTCGCGCGCGGCGTCAAGCTCGGTACCGACGGCTACAGCATTCATCTCGATCATCTACATACGCCCCAATTCGCCCACGATATGGCCCACGCGGTCCTCGGGCTCCTTGACCTCGACACCGTTGTAGCGGAAGAACCGCGCCGGGTCGTGCATCAGGTCCTCGAGCGGCACCAGCACAAAGTCGCGCTCGCCGATCAGCGGATGCGGCAGGCGCAGCTTTTTGCCGCCGTGGGTCTCGCCATCCATCCACAGCAGGTCCAGGTCGATGGTGCGCGGACCGTTGGCCTTGGCCTTCTTGGAGCGGTCGCGCCCCAGCTCGGCCTCGATCTTCATGAGCTCATCGAGCAGCACCAGCGGCGCCAGCTCGGTCTTGATCTCGATGACGGCGTTGGCAAACGCGTCCTGGCGCGTCTCGTAGGCCGGCTCGCTCTCGTAAATCTTGGAGGAGTTGGACACGCAGGTGAGTGGAATCTCGGCGATCATCTCGCGTGCGGCGCGGATGTTGTCGCAGCGATGCCCCAGGTTGGAGCCCACGGCCACAAACGCGCGGCGCGGCTGTGGCTTGGCAACCGCCCAGTAGCCGTTCAGGAACTGCGCAAAACCCGCGGCGTCGTGCACGCGCACGATGTTGGCACCGGCCTGGATGGCGCCCAGGCACACGCCAAACGTAGCGGCATCGCGCTCGGCGGCCTCGGTCACGCCCGAGACGGCGCCCACAAAGCGCTTGCGCGACACGGCACACATGAGCGGATAGCCCAGTGACGCCATCTTGGCAGTCTCGCGCTGGATGACGATATCCTCGTTGGCCGTCTTGCCAAAGCCCGGACCGGGATCGATGCAGATGCGGTCGCGCGACACGCCGGCATGGATGAGCGTGCGGGCCTGGTCGGACAGAAAGCCCATGACGCGGCGCATGATGGGCGCAGAATCGGGCAGGGTAAAGCGGCGGAGCTGCGAGGTGGGCACATAGGCCTCCTCGCGGCGGGCGCTGCGGCGCATCATGGCTGCCAGGTGGTCATTCGGCTCCGGCACGGGCTCAGGGGTCGCGGCGGTCTCGGCGACAGGGGCGGCCTCTTCGGCGGCCGGTGTCTCCTGCTTCTGCTCGTCCGTGGGCTCGGGCGCGGGCTCTGGATCGCCAAACGGCAGCGAGGGCTGCACCACGCCGCCCGGCAGCTTGGCCTCCGTCTTGGGATCGCCCAGCAGCTTGCCGCGGCGACGGCGGGCAGGCTTCTCGGCCTCGCGCGCAGCCTCGGCGGCCGCCTCGCGCGCCTTCTCGGCAACAAACGCCGCAGCCGAGGTATCGAGCTGCACCGTCGCGTGCGTGCGGGCGGGTGCGGCGACCTCGCCGGCATGCATCACGATGATGCC
>CAJKEF010000077.1 GCA_905198825.1 uncultured Collinsella sp.
CTGGGCGATGCCGGCGACCGCATCTACGGCACGCTGTAGTCTCTGGGCCAAACCGGCTAACGTCGAAAATACGAAGAAACGGTGCGCGTGGACGAACAAAAGGCGACCGCGCGCACTCCTGTTAACGGACGTTTTGCCCTGCAGGGTTCGAGAAAAACGTATTACCGTACCTGCGGCATAAAGAAGGTCTTAAGAAAACGAACAGGTGCGTATTAACCGATGCTTTTTCGGTTGTACTTTAGCGATTGGCTCGTACAATAGTCACCAATGTTTGGCGGGAACTGTTCTGTGAAGCGTTAAAAAGGAAAGTGAGGACGCCAGTGTTTCAGATAGCCGATCTGCTCGCTATCGTTGCAGGCGCCATCGCGGGCGCAATTGCCTTCCTTCCCTTTGTCTTTACGCTCAAGCCGGTTCTTGACGATAAGCAGAATGCGGACATGCTCAAGGGCATGGTGAGTCTGGCGGTCTCGGCAATCGCCCTGCTCGTCTTTACCTTGGTTGTGTTTGCGTTGTTCGGAGAGGCATTTCGCATGTTCCTCCTGGGCGAGGCGATCGGCTTCGTGGCCTTTATGGCCGCCTGCACGGTTCGTGTCGCCAAGGCGCTGCGAGATCCTCATGAGGTCGAAAGGTAAGTCGTGGAAATTTTTGAAAAGCTGCCTGATGAGATTAATCATCTGGTCAGCGAGTTCAGCTCCACCCCTGTCGTGGGCGATCTGAGCTGCGGCATCACGCAGTACTCGTTTTGGCTGATCGTCTCCACGATCGTGCTCCTGATCGTCCTGGCCGTGTTCAAGAAGAAGCAGACCCTGGTTCCCAAGG
This sequence comes from uncultured Collinsella sp., assembly GCA_905198825.1. Taxonomy (GTDB): domain Bacteria; phylum Actinomycetota; class Coriobacteriia; order Coriobacteriales; family Coriobacteriaceae; genus Collinsella. The sequence continues at coordinate 820 of CAJKEF010000077.1, forward strand.
GCTTCTTCGTCAACGGTTTCGAGTACATCATCGAGTACGTCGAGAACGATATCGGCAAGGGCGTCGTGGGTGAGAACTGGAAGAAGCACTTCCCGTTCCTGTGCTCGCTTTTCCTGTTCATCCTGATCAATAACATGATCGGCCTGATCCCGGGAATGAAGCCCGGCACCGGCGCAATCGGCTCCACCGCCGCGCTCGCCATCTTCGCCTTCGTGTACTTCATCTACTACGGATGCAAGGCTCACGGCGTGATCGGCTACATCAAGAGCCTCGCCCCGCAGGGCGTGAGCTTCCCGATGAACGTGCTCGTGTGGGTCGTCGAGCTTTTCTCGACCTTCCTGCGCCTCATCACGCTCGCCGTCCGTCTGTTCTGCAACATGTTCGCAGGACACGTGGTCATGGGCTCGTTCGCCATCATGGCGAGCATGTTCATGCAGCCGCTGCTTCAGCAGGTTTCCGCGGCCCACGCCGTCGGCGCCCTGCCTTCGCTGGCCTGGCTTGCCATCCTCATCCTGATTTATACGATCGAGCTTGTGGTCGGCGCCATCCAGGCTTACGTCTTCACGGTCCTTACCGCCGTGTATGTCTCCGAGGCAGAGGAGGTCGCGGAGGAGGAGTAGTCTTCCGTTCGCGCCTTAAAGGTAAGGCAATTCGTTAAACCGCTGGTGCCCGTACCCATGGAGCCCGGCAGTTATAAATAAGGTTATCCTGCGTGAAATAAGACACGCACGACAAAGGAGGAATCGTGGGAGTTATCGGTTACGGTCTCGGTGTTATCGGCGCTGGTCTTGCTATCGGCCTGTCTGCTCTGGGTGCTACGGGTGCTATGGCCCGTCAGCCTGAGGTCCAGGGCCGCGTGTTCACCGTCTTCATCATGGGCTCCGCCTTCGGCGAGGCTCTGGCTCTGATCGGCTTCGTTGTCGCGCTGATCGTTAAATAGCACGGAGCGTCAAGTATGAATCTTTCATCCCAGAAGAGCGCGATCGCACTCTCCGCGTCCGCGGCCGCGCTGCTCATGCCGGTTTCCGCGTTCGCCGAGGACGGCGCTGCCGGTGCGGACATCCTCATCCCTAAGATGGCGGAGTTCATCCCGGCGCTTATCGCCTTCCTGATCATCTGGATCGTGCTGGCCAAGGTCGCCCTGCCGGGCATCATGAAAACCATGGAGGAGCGCGGCAAGAAGATCGAGGAGAGCCTCGACGAGGCCGAGAAGACCAAGCAGGAGGCTATCGCCAAGCGCGCTGAGTCCGACTCGATCGTCACCGACGCTCGTCGTCAGGCTGCCGACATCGTTCTCGAGGCCCGTAAGGACGCCGAGTCCGAGCGCGCCCGAATCATCGAGGCTGCTCACAAGGAGGCCGAGGAGATCATCGCCAAGGCCCATACGACCGTCGAGGACGAGCGCAAGTCCATCTACGCCGGTGCCGCGAGCTCCATCGCCGACCTGTCCGTTGCCGTCGCCACCAAGATCGTGGGCGAGGCACTCGAGGACGAGGCCGAGCAGAAGAAGCTCATCGAGCGCTACATCCAGGAAGCAGGTAGCCTGAATGCCGACTAGCCGCTATCAGGACAAGGTGCTCGAGACCTACGCGCGCTCCCTTCTGGAAGCCGCTAAGGCCGAGAACCATGTGTTCGAGGACCTCGAGATGATCGAGCGCCTGGCTTCTGCCAGCTCCGAGATCATCGCCGTGCTCGACACCATGTCCAAGCGCGACCAGCTCGACCTTCTTCCCAAGGTGGCAGCTGCCTTTAAGTATGTTGCCGAGGAAGACGAGGATGTAGTGGGCGTGACCGTCACCACGGCGATCCCGCTCGACGACGAGCTGCGTCAAACCATCACTAAGAAATGCGAGCAGGACTTCGGCCGCAAGGTATTCCTTATCGAGCAGGTCGACCCGTCTATCGTGGGCGGCCTGGTGCTCGAGGCCCGCGGCGAGCGTCGTGACATTTCCGTCAAGACGCAGCTGCGCATCGCGCAGGAGGCCCTCGCAAACTCTGCTAATTCGTACGGAGGTGAAGCCTAATGTCCGAAACCCTCAATGCCCAGGATATCGCCAAGAAACTGCAGGAGCAGCTCACGAGCCTCTCCGCGACGGTCGATACGCATGAGGTTTCAACGGTCGACGAGGTAGGCGACGGCATCGCGCGCGTCTCCGGCCTCAAGAGCGCCATGGCAGGCGAGCTTCTGGAGTTCAAGAGCTCCGATACCGGTGAGACCGTCTTCGGCCTTGCCCAGAACCTTGACCGTGACGAGGTCGGCGCCGTTCTGTTTGGTGCCGTCGACTCCATCAAGGAAGGCGACGAGTGCCGCACCACTGGCCGCATTATGGATATCCCCGTGAGCCGTGCCATGCTCGGCCGCGTCGTCAATCCGCTCGGCCAGCCCATCGACGGTTTGGGTGACATCGTTGCCACGCACCGTCGCCCCATCGAGTTCAAGGCCCCCGGCGTCATCGATCGTACCCCGGTGTGCGAGCCGGTTCAGACCGGTCTGCTCGCTATCGACTCCATGGTGCCTATCGGCCGTGGTCAGCGTGAGCTCATCATTGGCGACCGTAAGACCGGTAAGACCGCCATCGCCATCGACGCTATCCTCAACCAGCGCGGCAAGGGCATGGTCTGCATCTATGTCGCCATCGGCCAGAAGGCCTCCACGGTTGCCAACATCCGCGAGACCCTCGCTCAGCACGGTGCGCTCGACTACACCATCATCGTTTCGGCCACCGCTGCCGATTCCGCCCCTATGCAGTACATCGCGCCTATGGCCGGTGCCGCTATCGGCGAGTTCTTCATGTACAACGGCGAGGACGGTAAGCCCGCCAGCGAGACCAACCCCGGCGGTCACGTGCTCGTCATCTACGATGACCTGTCCAAGCAGGCCGTGGCCTACCGTCAGATGTCGCTGACGCTGCATCGTCCGCCCGGACGCGAGGCCTATCCTGGCGACATCTTCTACCTGCACTCTCGTCTGCTCGAGCGTGCCGTCAAGATGTCCAAGAAGAACGGCTACGGCTCCATGACGGCCCTGCCGATCATCGAGACCCAGGACGGCGACGTCTCGGCCTACATTCCGACCAACGTCATTTCCATTACCGATGGTCAGATCTACCTGCAGTCCGAGCTCTTCTTCCAGGGCCAGCGCCCGGCAGTCGACGTGGGCATTTCCGTGTCCCGCGTTGGTGGCGACGCGCAGACCAAGGCTATGAAGCAGGTCGCCGGTAACCTCCGTCTGGACCTCGCTTCGTACCAGGAGCTCGCCGGCTTTACGCAGTTCGGCTCCGACCTCGACGAGGCCACGCAAAAGCAGCTTACCCACGGCGCTCGCATGACTGAGCTCCTTAAGCAGCCGCGCTACAAGCCGTTTGAGGTTGGCGAGCAGATCGTTACGCTGTTCGCTGGCAACGAGGGCTTCCTGGATGACCTGGAGATTGCCGACGTGCTGCCTTTCCGTGCCGAGCTCATCGAGTACATGGACAATGGCTTTGGCTCGCTGCTCGACAAGGTTCGCGCCAAGAAGATCGATGATGACACCAAGGCTGAGCTCTTGCGCGTCATCGGCGACTTCAAGCAGCAGTTCATGGCCAAGCACCATGCCGATACGACTGGATCAGAGGAGAACTAAGCCCTATGGCCAACCTTCGCGACATTAAGAAGCGAATCTCCTCGGTTACCACGACCAAGCAGATCACGCGCACGATGGAGATGGTCTCTACGGCCAAGATCCGTCGTGCCCTCGATCGCTCCAAGCAGGCCGAGCCCTATAAGGAGGCGCTGACCGACGTCATGTTGACGGTCGCCGGCGACGCCTCCTGTTCGGGCACCGATCCCATGCTGCAGAAGCATGAAAGCGTCAAGCATGGCCTGATTGTCGTTATTGCCTCGGACCGCGGCCTTGCCGGCGGTTTCAATACGACGGTGGAGCGCACGGCCGAAAAGCTCGCCGCTTCTTGGGCGAACGACGGCATCGAGTGCGAGATCATCGCGTGCGGGCGTAAGCCGGCCACGTATTTCCGTGACCGCGCAAACGTCGTCATGCACTTTGAGGGCAACTCCTCTGAGCCCGATTTCAATCAGGCCCGCATGATCTCCTCTCATATCTGCGATGCGTATCGTGCCGGTGAGCTTGACCGTGTCGAGCTTGTCTACCACCACGCCAAGAACCGCGTGGATCAGGAGCTTCGCGTCGAGCACTTGCTACCGCTCGATCCCGAGATGATCGCTATGGCCCACGGTCCGCGTAAGAACGAGACCGACGCCCCTAAGCGCATCTCGTCCACGTTCGAGTTCGTGCCCTCTCCCGAGCATGTTCTCGGCAAGCTTGTACCGTCGTATATCCTGACGGTCATCTACCAGGCCCTGATCGATTCGGCGGCTGCCGAGCAGGGTGCACGCCGCAAGGCCATGCACTCCGCGACGGAAAACGCCACCGCGATCATCTCGACCCTTACCCGCACGTATAGTCGCGTGCGTCAGGCTTCGATCACGACCGAGATTAACGAGATCGTCGGCGGAGCCTCAGCATTGGAGGAACAGTAATGGCTAATAACACCGTAAAGCTTGCGGTCGAGGAAGCCACCAAGAAGACGACTGCCGGTGATGGTCGCATCGTGCGTATCATCGGCCCTGTCGTCGACGTCAAGTTTGACGGCGCGGTGCCCCCGATCTACAACGCGCTCACGGTCGAGGCCGAGACCCCGATCGGTCATCTGAGCACGATCCTCGAGGTCGAGAGCCAGCTTCCGGGCGGCGTCGTCCGCACGGTCGCCATGTCCTCGACCGACGGCCTGCAGCGCGGCCTCATCGCCACCGATACCGGTGAGCCCATGAAGATGCCGGTCGGCCCCAAGACGCTTGGTCGCATTTGGAACGTCATGGGCAAGCCCGTCGACGGCAAGCCCATGCCCGAGGTGGAGGAGTTCTACCCCATCCACCATGCCGCGCCCCGTTTCGATGAGCTCACCACCAAGACCGAGATCTTCGAGACCGGCATCAAGGCCATCGACCTGCTCGAGCCCTACATCCGTGGCGGCAAGACAGGCCTGTTCGGCGGCGCCGGCGTCGGCAAGACCGTTCTGATTCAGGAGCTCATCAACAACCTCGCCCAGGAGCACGGCGGCACTTCGGTGTTCACCGGCGTCGGCGAGCGTACCCGCGAGGGCACCGACCTGTTCCTCGAGATGAGCG
>CAJKEF010000078.1 GCA_905198825.1 uncultured Collinsella sp.
TGCTTTTCATCATCAAAAAGTTTTGCGAGCCTGTAAGGATGTATTGACCGGCGTCTCCCCGCTCATCCGAAACAACCTGGATCATTGAAAACAAATCCGGGGCGTATTGCGCCTCATCGATGATGAGTCCGCCCTTTCGGTTGCGGATAAAACTCACCGGATCCTCCAAGGCCGCGCGCCTCGTTTGAGGGTCCTCAAGCGTGACGTAGGAATAGTCGGGAAAGGTATGCCGAACCAGCGTAGACTTACCGCTCTGCCTAGGCCCTGTCAACGACACAACAGGAAACCAGCCTGCCATGCGAATGAGCAACTCATGCAAATCCCTGTTAATGAACTCAGCCATATCAACGCCCCTTATTGCGCTGTTACCATAATCGGATAGTTTCATTCGCCATAATCTTATATTAGCGTTTACCACAATCTTATAGTAGCCTAGTTCAAAAGCATTATTTATAGAGCCGAAATCTCAGACCCTAAATAACAAAAGCCACCACAATGGGGGCTGTCCCCATTGTGGTGGCTTGCAGGCGAGTTAACTTGTTCGACTATCGTACGCCAGCCATGTCCGAGCCTAGAGCGTGGCAAGGCGCTTGGACTCGTGCGCGGCGAGCGCAATGGAGATGATGCCGGTAATGGCGTCGGCCACCACCAGGGCGATCCACACGCCCTCAACACCCATCATGTTGCCGAGGAGGTACATAAGCGGCACTGAGCAGATCACATAGCGAAGCAGGCCGGTAAACGTGGCGACACCAACCTTCTCGACCGCCTGGAAATATATCGACATGGTCATGGCAAGATAGCCCAGGGCAACAGCCAGGATGACGGTACGCGTGGCGTTAGCGGCAACCTCAACGAGCGCAGGATCGCTGCCGGCAAAGAAGGCGCACACCGGAGTGGCGGCAAGCCAGAGCGCGACGGTGACCAGCGCCAGCGTCACAACCTGGTACTTAAGCGTGCAAGAGAGCGTCTCCTTAAGGCGCGCCCAAGCCTTTGCGCCGGCGTTGAAGGCAGCGATGGGCTGCAGGCCATAGGAGAAGCACTGGGCAACCATCATGGTGATGTAGAGGATGTAGCCGTTGATCACGCCAAAGGCTGCGATGTAGAGCGAGCCCATGTCGCCGCCGAGCGAGCCCAAAAGCGAGTTGGCAACGGTGTTAAAGATAAAGGTCGCGCCCTGGACCAGGAAGAACGGGAAGCCGATCTTGAGGATCTGGCCGCAGACGGCGAGGTCGAGCTTAAGGTCGGCCAGGCTAATCTGGAGCTGGGACTTTTTGCCCCCGATGAACCAGAAGATACCGATGGCCCAGATACCGATGGAAAGCCCGTAGTACACGCCGGCGCCCATAACGCCAAACTTGAGCACAAACGTAGAAAGCGCGAGCCAGCAGATGGCAACGATGGCCGAAACGGTCATGAGGTTGGCCTGGACCTGAACCTTCTCGTCCACACGCATCACAGCGGTGACCATCTGGCCAATGACCGTGAGCGGCAGCAGCACGGCGAAGGTGCGCACGCCGGCAACGGTATCGGCCATGATGTCGGGCGTGGCGCCAAAGAATGCGCAGATGGGCTCGGTAAACACGGCCATCACCACAGCAAGCAGCACACTCACAATCGTGGTGAGCCAAAAGCCCTGGCTAAAAGCCTTGCTTGCGCCCTTAATGTCGCCGGCACCCAAAAGGTTGCCCACCACGGCGGGCACGCCGGTGCCAAACAGGTTGCCAAAGGCCAGGTTGATGTACTCGACCGACATGATGATCGAGACGCAGGCCAGGCCGTGGGCACCCAGGCCCCAACCCATCACGAGGCCCTCGAGGACCACCATGATGATCTGGGCGAGCATGCCCTGGCCGGTGACGATGGTGTACTTACGCACCAGACCGGGAATCGGTTGGGAGGCGAGCTCGCGCTCCTCCTCCACGGCAGCGGTTACTTCTTCTGCCATTGTTCTCCCCTTTCCTTGAGAGAGTAGTGCTGAATGGATGTCAGGCGGCTGACAACTGGCGCCAAGCCGCCCAACCAAACGATGGCGCTAGGCCTCAAAGACCACCTTGCCGGCGATCATCGTAAGGGCCGCGGTAGCCTCGAGCACCTCTGCCGGCTCGCAGGTAAAGAGATTGCGGTCGAGTACGCAAATGTCGGCTTGCTTGCCGCAGGCGAGTGTGCCGATGCGGTCCTCAGCATGCATAGCGTAGGCGCTGCCGTAGGTGTATGCGCGCAGGGCCTCGGCCATAGTGATTCGCTCCTCGGGGAACCAACCCTCAGGATTAGATCCATCCTCGAGCATGCGGTAGACCGCTCCATAGACTTCCTCCATAGGCTCAAGCCCCACGACCGGGAAGTCGGAGCCCAGATGCACGCAGGCACCGCTCGCGAGCAGGCTATGAATTGGCCACGAGAGCGCCGCGCGCTCGGGACCAACGGCGTCGTCCTTTGCCAAGTCTGCCATATCAAGCAGCATATGCCACGGCTGCATGGCCGGACAGACGCCGAGCTCCGCATAGCGCGGCAAATCCTCAGGTTGAACAGTCTCGTTGTGCTCCATGGAGTGACGACAGCCCATAAGACCGTAACGCTTCTCACCCTCCTCGAAGCAGTCCAGGATAAAGCGTACGGAACGATCGCCTATGGCATGGATGCGCGTGTCGACACCCCACTCAAGCGCTTTAAGGATGGCTTTGCGCACGCGCTCTGGATCCTCAGCCGGCTCGCCACAGGTCTCGGGAGCATTAGCATAGGGCTCGAGCATCCAAGCAGTATGATCGGAACACACGCCGTCAATGAACTGCTTAAAGCCGTGCCACTCGACTTGCGTGCCCGGGAAGTCGTATTTCGCCCGAATCTCCTCGAGCGTCATGGCCTCGTTCTCAAAAAGGTCTGTGTACATGAACACGCGCAACGGATGCTCGCTCTTGCGGTTGAGTTCCGCAAGGAATTTATAGGGGTTATCCATGCTCACAAAAGTGGGGTTAACCATGCCGACTGTTGTAATGCCGAGAGCGTTGGCGCGATGCGCAGTCTTGGCAAAGGAAGCACTAGCCACCTCGGGGGCAGGATTGTATACCTCATCCATGAAAAGGGCTCCCGCGTTGTTCGAGAAGACCCCAGTGGGGTTGCCAGCTTCATCCTTAAGAATCTTGCCGCCTGATGGGTCTGGCGTTTCAGCAGTAACGCCGATTTTCTCGATTGCACAGGTGTTGGCACTAAACGTGTGCATGTCAACCTGCTGCAAAAAGACCGGACGGTCCGAAATGTACTCATCGATCATTGTCGCCGTAGGCATCTCGGGCACGTCCCACTGGAACTGGATAACCTGACAGCCCACGATCCACTCGTTGTTCGGGTGGTCTTTGGCAAACGCCTGCACGCGTTCCATACACTGCTCGAAGCTTGTGCAATCGATGAGATTGACGGCGAAATCGGGATCGGTCAAAAAGGCGCCCTGGGCATAGTGAGTGTGTGAATCGATAATGCCAGGCATGACGAGCTTATCGCCATAGTCGCGCACCTCGGTATCGGACCCGATAAAAGCGTCGAGGTACTTATCTTCGCCGCACGCAACAATTCTGTCACCCGCGATGGCAACGCCGCCCTTGAACGGTGCCAGCCCGTCACCAGTGAACACAGCATTACTTTTGATGACTAAATCCGCTTTGTCCATATGAGCCTCCTCAGACGTTACAGGACAATGGATAAGCGCCACGATACGGCGCGCCCAATCGGTGAGGGAGCATTTGCCGCCCCCTCGTGACACGTGCCTACAGGCAATTGGGCGTCTGTCCAGCGCCCTACGCCCCGCGTCAACACCCATTGACGCACCTCCAGCACAAGCTGCCAAGATGGAACCGAGCGAACGGACGGATTAAGCAGGTTTACACGTCTGAACAGGTATTTTATTGTCTAAGTTTATTGTCGCTTCTTTACGCCGAGCAGTCTGCGATACACCGTCAGCCGGACCACTCCAGCCTCACGAGCGCCAGAATGCCTCAATCAAGTCGTCACGCGCCTTGACTTCGCTCTTTACATAGATGCGATGCAGGTGAGCCTTGACGGTACCCGGACTAATCACAAGTTCATTAGCAATATTTTGGACATCGAGTCCACGCAATACGAGTGTAAGCACTTCCTGTTCGCGCTTTGAAAGCCCATGCTCGTCCGAGAAAATCACAACACGCGAGACAAGGTCCTCCCGTGCATCACGGCGCTCTGTCGCTACCTCTTCATCGGCACGAGGGTGACGCGAGAACACACGTAAGATATGGCTGAACTGTTTAAATAGCTGAACGGCTGCAGCCACAAACAATAAATTCTCTGAGATATTCCGCTCGCCCAGATACCATAAAAAGGCGCTCACTATCACGTTGTCAACGTCAGGCGTGCAGAATAGGATCATATAGGTATCCTCGATAACCACCATCACGGTAAGCACGCAGGCTATGCGAAAGAACGTCCGAGAGCGCTCAAGATCGAGCCGCTCAGCCCTATTCTCCGTCTTGCGATAGCGGGCGTAAGCATATACCAAGCAGAATGCCATTCCCAAATCGCGCGCAAGCCAAAAAAGATATTGCTGAATCTGGCTCGCAAAGCCAGTACGAGGTACCAGAGCAAGCTGAAGCACGGCGATCGGTACGACATATGCGGCAACACGCTTAACGGTTACCTCATCGTGTAAGCGAAACGTTACCCAAAGCCATACGCACGCAAGAATCGCCACGCCCAGCGCGCAGCGCAGTAACGGATGTTGAAGCGGCTCATTAAACGTCACCACATAGTCATATTTGAGCCGGTTGTACTCATCAAAGAAGATCACCGACATATCGAAGACATAGAGAAGGAAGCCCGCGGCCGCCACCAAACAATCGCGTCGACGAGTCATGAGCCATATTACGAGTGCAGTTGATGCCGTTACCAATCCAATGCCCATGACAAGAATCGTGTAGATAAAGAATGCGAAGCTCATACTACCCTCATTCCGCGCACAACCAGCTTGATTCCGCATTACGGTTATGGTAGAAACATCGACGAATACCAAGATCGAAAGGAGATGCCATGGCGCCGATTACACCGCTCAAGATTATTGTCGCGCCTGCCGCCAAGGCCATCGCCAAGATCGGTTCGACCATGACCTACGATGACGTTCCTTGCATCGTTGATGAGCGCAACGACAGCTGCCCTTACCTGGGACACGTCCCCTACTTTGCGCCTAAGCTCTCCTCTTCATTCGACCAGCGCAACCGTTAGTATAACCTTCACGATTGCCGCAGTAATCCTCGCAGCGATTTGTTAACTTGGAAGCAACCCTGGTTTTAGTCCCGTGTCGGTGGACAAAGCCCTTCACGGTTAGCGTTTTCTATACACGCCAACGCCGGGATTGTCGACGCTGCGGCCGCGGCGCGATATGAGGCGCGAAACCTCGCCCAGCAACACGGCGATCACTACACCCATGAGAATGGGCAACTTTGTCATTTCGGCGGACGAGCCGTTGAGCGGCACAATCGTAGCGACAATCGAAAGCACAAGCTCCACCACGGGAATCGCAAGTGCCACCGCAAGCACCTTGCCCTCGAAGGGCGCGCGGAACACGCGCGGGCGATCGTCATATTTGCGCAGGCGCCAAAACGCTGGGAACATCGGGATATAGCTCATAAGCAGGAAGACGACGTTCATCGAGAAGAAAACCCAAAAGACGTCGGAGCCCTCGCCCAGCGGGATCTGGAGCAGTAGTACCAGGCTGGCAAAGCAACCGTTAATGATTGCCGAGCCATTGGGCATGCCGGTCTTCTTGGACACCAGCGCAAAGGGACGCGGCATGTTGACATGGCGCGCGGCATAGCTCGCCACGTTGTTAACGCCAAAGCTCCAGCAGATCATGTTGGCGAACAGCGTCACCAAAAAGGCCACGCCCACGACCATCGTCAGCGGATGGCTGCGCCCCAACAT
>CAJKEF010000079.1 GCA_905198825.1 uncultured Collinsella sp.
CCATGCTGCGCGCTTAGGCTCATCCACCTCGCGCCAGGCGTCATCTTGAGCATCGTATTCGCGCTGCGGCATAGCATCGACAACCGTGCGGCCAAATCGCACCAACATGATGCCCTCGGCGACGTTCGCTCGATAGGTGTAGTCGAGCCGCGTGACCACGTTGAGCGCCTCTACGATACGTGCAAAACGGGTGCGAACGTCCCACTCGCCACCCGGCTGGCACGCAACCGTCCCCGGCTTGGCCCACGGGTTGTCATTCGACAGCGTTTCGAGCAAGCGAGGAACGTCGTCTGTCGTCTTGCTGATATGCCATAGGTCAAAGAGCGAGCAGCCCTCAAAGCTTGGCGACGAGGCAACGGGGCCCAACCCTGCCCCAATACGCTCAAGGATGCCCGATAGGCGGTTCAGGCGGCACTCGATGGCAAGCAGGGCATCGATCTCGTCCTGGTCCAGCAGGCTACGGTCAAAATTGAGATAGAAGAGTCTCGAGCGATCGATGCGCGCCAGGCTCATTTCGGTTTTGGCCGCGATGGTGCGCAGGCGAGGCAGATCAACTTCGCCCATCAAAGCGGCGGCATAGCGCTCAATGCCACTTGGATTATCTGTATGGTCAATGCGGTAGAACAATGTTTCGATTGCATCGGGCAGCGGTGTGGAATCAAAACCCAGCAGCACCTCAACCGGCTCAGGGAGTTTTACAAGTTTGATCTTGTCGACGGCATTTTTCATGCCCTCGTCGAGGCCGTCACCGTTTGCCGTGCTTGAGATGGAGTTTTCAGAATCGGCGAATATCACGTAACGCAAGAACATCGAGGCCATGAACTCGCCGTAGCGAAGGCTGCGCGTCGAATTCCACGTCTCGCGATCGGATTGTTCGCGCATGGGGCCTTCGGGAGAGCCGATGACCCGCGCCCGGGAGTGCATCGTCCCATCGGTACCCCTGACCGCAATCTCACCGACGCTGGAATCGGACTCGTCAAGAATCAGCTGCATGTCGGGATCGTCGGGCAGCGGAGCCTCGCTGACGGGGCGATCCACCTTGTACACCTCACCCGAAACGCTTACGTAGCCCAAAAGCGACACATGACTTTTGCCAACGAATTCGACGACATAACAAGATTCATGCTGATCCTCGCCAAAGAGTTTCCAGACCACGCCATATGAGCGTCCCGCAGGCTGCTCGGGCATCGCCGGAAAGTGCTTCTTGGGATCGAGAAACCTGAGCTTGTATGTCGGACGCTCTGCCACGAAGTATCACCCTGATCGGTCGCTTGAAGAAGGAGTAGTCGCGAATAAGTCGCGACATCTACTCGGAATCTTACACGAGTCGACAGGAAATCGTCCCTTTGGACGAAAGCACTCAAGCTGGCGTAAAAGAAAAAGCCCCCGTTGCCGGGAGCTTTAATCTCAAATGGTGCGGCGTATAGGATTCCGCGCATCCGCTTCGCGGATCCGCACCGGCTTCGCCCGCCTGCCGGCGCGCTCGCCCGCTCGCTACGGACGCTCCGCGTCCGCTTCACGCTCGCGCCTCGACCGAGGTTCGAATCCATGCGGTGTTGCCATAAAAGAAAAGCCCCCGTCGCCGGAGGCTTCAAGCTCAAATGGTGCGGCGTATAGGATTCGAACCTATGACGTTCTGATTCGTAGTCAGACCCTCTATCCAGCTGAGGTAACGCCGCAGCGCAAGACATATAAAACCACTTTAGTTAGTTGGAGTCAAGCACAATCTCAAACTTTTTTCGAGAATATATTCTTCACGCAGCTCCGCATGCGCCAACGTCTCCCATGCGATCAATCGTTTTTTCAACCACATCGAACCCAGCACCGAGCTCCCTCAAAAGCGAGCGCACCCGCTGGGCACAGTCATAATCGGCAAACGAGATGCTCAGCATGCGCGCAACCTGGTTAGATGTCCGGACCCCATAGAAATGCTCCAGGGCCACAAGCCCCTCGTGCGTCACAAAGGTCTCGACCACATGCGGCGACTCCTCAAAGCACCATTGGGTCAACGGGCCCTCGCTCGCCTGCCGAACCACCAGGCCACCCATGCCAGACGGCTCACACGTTACAAGCAGGTACTCCCCGCCCTCGTCGCTCTCAAACAAAACCACCCGATCATCAAACAGCTCCATCGCGTCCCCTTTCTCTCGCTCTTATTTAGCAAAAGCATAGCAGGTAGATGGCTGTATACAGAACAGTTGTTCGTGTGTTTTCTATTGAGCTGTCCGCACGGCATGGTATGGACCTACGCACAAAATAGGGCGCCCCCGAAGGAGCGCCCTTGCATATCCCCTATGCAGCCAAGTTACGCGACCGGCTCGATCTTCTCGAGACCGCCCATGTAAGGACGAAGAACCTCGGGGATCGTGATGGTGCCGTCGGCGTTCTGGTAGTTCTCCAGGATGGCGGCCATGGTGCGGCCAGCCGGCAGGCCGGAACCGTTGAGGGTGTGCAGATAGCGCGAGCCCTTGAAGTTCTCGGGGTCGCGATACTTGATGTTGGCGCGACGGGCCTGGAAGTCGCCGCAGTTAGAGCAGGAGCTGATCTCCTTGTAGGCGTTGTAGCTCGGCAGCCAGACCTCGATGTCGTAGGTCTGACGGGCAGAGAAGCCCAGGTCGCCGGTGCACAGGCTAATCACGCGATACGGAAGGCCCAGCTGCTGCAGCAGGTACTCGGCCTCGGCGGTCATGCTCTCGAGCTCCTCGTCGGACTCCTCCGGCTTGGCAAACTTGACCATCTCGACCTTGTCGAACTCGTGCTGGCGGATGATGCCGCGGGTGTCGCGACCAGCGGAGCCGGCCTCCTCGCGGAAGCAGGGGGTGAAGGCGGTGTAGCGACGCGGCAGGGTGTCGGCGTCGAGAACCTCGCCGGCGTGCAGGTTGGTAAGCACGACCTCGGCGGTAGGGATCAGGAAGTTATCGCCCGAGACGTGATAGGCGTCGTCCTCGAACTTGGGCAACTGACCCGTGCCAAACATGGTCTGACGCTTGACGACGATGGGCGGCCACCACTCCTTAAAGCCACGGCTGGTGTGCGTATCGAGGAAGAAGTTGATGAGGGCACGCTCCAGGCGGGCGCCAGCGCCACCGAGAACGGTGAAGCGGCTGCCGGAGAGCTTGTTGCCACGCTCGAAGTCGAGGATGTCGAGGTCGGTGCCCAGATCCCAGTGCGGCTTAAAGTCGAAGTCGAACTCGCGCGGGGTGCCCCAACGACGGCGCTCGATGTTCTCGTCCTCGTCCTTGCCGTACGGCGTGGCCTCGCAAGGAATGTTGGGCAGGTGAGCCATGAAGTCGTACTGCTCCTGCTCGAGGGCGGTGCGGCGCTCGGCCAGACCGTCAATCTTCTCGTTGACGGCGCGCACGGCCTCCTTGGCGGCCTCGGCCTCGTCCTTCTTGCCCTCCTTCATCAGGGCGCCGATCTTCTTGGACTCGGCATTACGCGTGGCCTGGAGCTCCTCGACCTCGGTGATGACGGCACGGCGCTCGTCGTCGAGCTCAAAGAACTTCTCTCGATCCCAAGACGTCTGGCGGTTGGCCATGGCGGTATCGATGGCATCGGGATTCTCGCGAACAAACTTGATATCAAGCATTAGATCCTCCGGCGATATACATTCCATTTAGGTTGCAACCTTGTACATGTATGGGCAAGTATATACTTATGAGCGTTTACGACCCAACTCAACTACGCAAGAAGGCACCCAATGGACGCAGTTTTTTCCTTTTTGTTTGGCACCCGCACCGGTTTTGCCATCCTTTTCGCCGGCGGCATCCTGTTATTTGCGATTCTTGCCTTTGTAATGGAGAAGCGTACCCATAAGATGTACGTCGACCGCGGACCCAAGTCCGAGGATGAGGAAGACAGCTTCTGGGACTAACCTGCCAAAAAGGGACAGGTTTATTTTGGTCGGTTTTATCTGGGCAAACGCAAGCGCCCCGCAACTGGAATTGAGCCAGTTGCGGGGCGCTTTTCGCTAAAAGGACAAAACCGCAGGAAAAACCTGCCAAAATAAACCTGTCCCTAAATGGCAGGTTTTACTGGAGAGTTGCGTCGATTGCCTTGACCAGGGCGCTGCGCATGCCGGCGTCCTCGAGCGCAACGACGCCCTTGATGGTGGCACCACCGGGCGAGCATACGGCATCCTTCATCGCCGCAGGATGCTGGCCAGTCGCAAGCTGTAGCTTTGCCGTGCCCAGCACCATCTGGCTCACAATGCGATAGGCATCGGCGCGCGGGATACCGTGCTTGACGGCCGCGTCGCCCAAGGCCTCAATCGCCATGGCGACAAATGCCGGTGCGCAACCGCCCACGGTACCGCCCACAAACAGCAGACTCGAATCGAGCTCGACGACGGTGCCAAGCTTTCCGAGCAGACCGAGCACCGTGGCACGCTGCTCATCGCTAAGCGTGGAAGCCTTCTCGCAGGCGATAACGCCCTCGCCCACCGAAACCGGTGTGTTGGGCACCGTCGAGATGTGTGCGACACCCGGCAGGACCTGCTCCCACTTGGCACTGTCCCAGGTCCAGGCAACCGACAGAACGACCTTTTTGGCAAGAGCATCCTTGAGCGGGGCGAATATCTTCTCGATCATGTACGGTTTGACCGCAGCGACCACGATATCGGATGCGGCGACAACCTCGGCGGCATCGTGGCAGGCGACCATGCCGCGTGCCTCGCAGCGCTCAACCAGTGCGTCGTAGCGACCCGCGCAGGCGCACATGTCGCTCGCAGCTACACCGGCAGCGATCCAGCCATCGGCCATAGCGCTCGCCATATTGCCAAAACCGACAAATCCAATCTTCATATCTCATAGTCCTTTCAGACACATTCCTCAAAACGAAAGGTATTGTCCCACGCCATTGTTTCGTATTGCCGACCTATTTGTGATACGGCTCGCCACGACTGATCTTGCAGGCACGGTAAATCTGCTCTAGCAGCACCACACGCGCCAGGTTATGCGGCAAGGTAATGCGTCCAAAGCTGAGCATCTCGTCGGCGCGGGCGCGCACCTCATCACTCACGCCGTCCGAACCGCCGATTACAAAGGCAATGTCGCTGCTGCCTCGCAGCATAAGATCGTCGAGCCGCGCCGAGAGCTCCTCACTCGAACGCTCCTTGCCCTCGATAGCTAGCAGGATCACATGCGCCCGAGACGGCAATGCAGCAAGAATTGCCGCCCCCTCCTTGTCGCGTGCGGCATCCACGCCGCCCGCCTTAGCCGGGTCGATATCGGCCACCTCGCGGATATCAACCTTGGCATAGGCACCTAGGCGCTTGGTGTACTCAGCGCACGCGTCCTTCCAAAAGCGCTCCTTGAGCTTACCGACGCAAACGACGGTGTATTTCACGCGCGTCTACTCCTTCGAATCGTTTTGAACTTTGCTGGCTGTCAGCATCTGCTCGAACATCGAGGCCGACTGCGAGAAATCGCTCGGCAGCACGACCGTCGAGGTTTTACCCGTACGAGCGAACTCCGTCATCATCTCGGACCACTGCGTAAACATGAACAGCTGGTTGGCCTCGTCGTTGCCGACACCCGTCTCCTGGATAATCTCGAGCGAATCCTTGATGCCCAGCGCGATGGCCTTGCGCTGGTTGGCGATGCCCTCGCCCGCCTTTTCCATCGCCTCGGCCTCGGCGGTCGCCTCGGTGACGCGCTTGATGCGGTCGGCCTCGGCGAGCTCCTGCGCAGCAGCGCGCTTTCGCTGGGCAGCATTGATGTCGTTCATGGAGTTCTCGACCTCGGTCGGCAGCGCGATCTTGGTGATGAGTGTCGACACGAGGGTAAAGCCGTAGGCAGCCATCTGCTCGGACACGGTGGCATTAACGTCCTTGGCGATGTCATCCTTCTTGGCAAAGACCTCATCGAGCGTATAGACAGGGATGGAAGAGCGCAGGGCGTCGGTGATGAAGTCACGCATCTGGTCGACG
>CAJKEF010000080.1 GCA_905198825.1 uncultured Collinsella sp.
CGCCGCACCAATTGACGGCGCGCACGGTAAAGGTGACGCAGATGATGGTCAGACCGATCATCTTGGCGTGAGGCGTCAGGCCGAGCGAGCGACCGTGCGTGACAGAGGTCAGGTCGTCGATGAGACCCAGAACGCCGGTGGCCAACGTGGCAAGCAGCACGAGCACGAGCTCGGTGGTGAGCTTGCCCATCAGCAGGCAGGTCAGCGAGATCGCGACAAGGATGATGACGCCGCCCATGGTCGGCGTACCCTGTTTAATCAAATGACGCTTGGGGCCGTCGGCTCGGACCTGTTGGCCGATACCCTCGACCTTCAGCAGCTTGATCCACCACGGCATAAGCAGCAACGCAATGGCGGCAGCGATGCCAAGTCCCAAAAAGGCCTGATACGTAGGATACGAGGGATTGCCGAACATGGGCTAGCACACACCTTCCACAAAGCGGTCGAGCTCAACAAAACGGGAACCCTTGACCAGTACAACATCATGATTTTCAAGCGCGCCGCCCATGCGGTCGAGCACCTGCTGATAATCGGAGAACACCTGGATGCGGTCCTCATCCATACCCATCATACGTGCGGCATCGGCCATGAGCTGAGCCAGCTCGCCGCCAACGCACGCGAGCATGTCGAGCTTCTTGGCGGCGGCATAGGCTCCCACGAGCTCATGCATGCGGGGAGCCTCGTCGCCCATCTCGCCCATCTCGCCCAAGATCGCCATGCGCGAACCGTCACAGATGAGCGAGCACAGCAAATCGAGGCCGGCAGCCATAGACTCGGCACTGGCGTTATAGGAGTCGTCGATGATGCGTGCTCCGCTCTTGGCGCGCTTGATCTCCTGACGGTGACCGGTGATCGTAAGGCCCCTAAAGGCAGCATCGATCTGCTCGGGCGTCACGCCCAGACGATAGGCGACCGCGGCGGCCTTGACGGCATTGGGCACGGACTGCACGCCGGGAATGGCCAGCATGGTATCGACCGTGTCGCCCTGACCAAAGTCGAGCGTAAAGACCGGATGCCCCTCGTCGTCGACGCGAATGTCGCGCGCGCGGACCTCGTCGTCGTCCGAGACACCGGCCAGCATCACGTCAATACCCGCAGGCTGGGCGAACGTATCGCGAATGAACGGCGTAAAGTCGTCCTCGCCGCCCAAAACCAGCAACGGCGAGAAGTCGCCGGCGGCGCACATGCCCTGGACAATCTCGGACTTGGCGCGAGCGATGTTCTCGCGGCTGCCCAGGATACCGATGTGGGAGGTTCCGATCTTGCTCACGATGGCAAGATTGGGGTTGGCAGACTGGGACAGGCGCTCAATCTCATGAAAATGGTTCATGCCCATCTCGAGCACCAGGACCTCGGTATCGGCCGGAGCGGAAAGCACCGTGAGCGGCATGCCGATCAAGTTGTTGAAATTGCCCTTCGTGGCCCAGACGCGATAACGCTTGGCGAGCACGGCGGCGAGCACGTCCTTGGTCGTCGTCTTGCCAATCGAACCGGTAATGCCGACGACCAGGCAGCCAAGCTCCAAGCGATATACGTGCGCCAGGCGCAGCAAGAACTCCACGGGGTCGTCGGTCAGCAAGATGGCGCATCCCTTGTCCTGCGCCAGCGAAACCAGCTCGGCATCGGGCTCGCGCGTCATCACGACGGCGCCGGCGCCCGACTCGATGGCACGGGAGGCAAAATCATTGCCGTCGACCTTTTCGCCGGGGAAGGCGACAAAGATCGTCCCCTCCTCGACCTGACGCGAGTCGATAACGCACCCGCGGCATACCCGATCGACTTCTTCCGTCACGGTTCGGGCCCCCGTTGAGGCCGCGAGGTTGTTGACGGCGATCTCTATCATTGCAGCTCCCCTGTAAACCTAATAATGCTATCGGCGTATTGTATCCCAGCGCCGCCTACGCGTGGTGCAGGGCGTGTGAACAACCCGGATTAACCGACTGGCCATTTCATAGATAGTAACCCCCTACTTGGTGCGCGGGACACCCAACACGTCAAGCGCACTGGCCATAATGGACTGGAACGGCACTGCAGCGGCATCGGAGCCTGACGGGGTTCCGTCAAGGGTGATATAGCACAGGACCTTGGGCGACTGCGCCGGGGCAAACCCCATAAAAGACGACATGTAGTTCTCTTTGAGGTAGCCGCCGTTCTCATCGGCGCGCTCGGCCGTACCGGTCTTGCCCGCCACGTCGTAGCCGTCCACCGCGCCGCCAACGCCCGTTCCCTCGGCAACGACCGTCTGCATACACGATGTCACCTGCGAGGCGGCCTCCTCGGAAATCGCGCGATCCCCCTCGCCCCAATCCTTTTCATCGCCCTTGCTCGACTTATAGAAGTGCGGAGTCATCATCACGCCGCCGTTCGCGATGCCGCCCACGGCACGTGCGACCTCAATCGGCGAGACGGACAGCGCCTGGCCAAAGCTCATAGCACCCAAGGTGGCACCATCGTACTGGTCGCGCTCCTTGACGATGCCCAGACTCTCACCCGGAAAATCGACACCGGAGCTATGGCCGATACCCCACTTGTCCACATAGGTGGCAAAATCATCGGCACCGATCTTGCGTCCCACCAGGACAAAGCCCACATTGGACGAACGGCGCATCATCTCGCGCACGTCCATGGTCATGGTGTAGTCGCGCTTGTCGGCGTCGGTAACGGTGTCGTCGCCAACCTTAATGCTCGCCGGCACCTCAAACGACGTGCTCGAACGCACGGCGCCCAAGTCGAAGCCGGCACCGGCCACGAGCGTCTTAAAGACCGAACCGGGCTCGTAGGCATCGGTAACCAGGCGCAAGTTCATGTCCTCGGTCTTGGCGTTTTCCAGATCGGTCTGGTCATATGTCGGATACGAGCATGCCGCCAGAATCTCGCCCGTCGTGGGATCGGTGACCAGGGCCGAGCCATTCTTGGCCTTAGTCTTTTCGACCGCTTCGGCCAGGGCGTCCTCTGCGGCACGCTGGATATTGACATCGAGCGTCGTCACGATGTCCACGCCGTCCACCGCGGCAACCTTCTTATAGGCGCCGCCCGCGATATAGCTACCGTCCCTCGCCCGCTCGCGCACCAGCGAACCGTTCGTTCCGGTCAAAAGCTTGTTGTACTGTTTTTCGAGGCCCGTCAGACCGTCGTTGTCCACGTTTACCACGCCAAGCACCTGCGATGCCAGGTTGCCGTAGGGGTACACGCGCTTCATGGCCTGCTCAAAGAGCACGCCTGGCAGGTTCTTCTTCTCCAGCGCCGCGACATCATCCTCGTCCACCTGACGTTTGATATACACCCAGGTGCCATCCGACTCAACGAGCTCGCGACAGGTCTTTTTATCGATTCCCGTAGCTTTGACCAGCGCCGATACCGTCTTGTCAACGTCCTCGATAAGCTGAGGATTCACGGCGATGTTGCGGCATTCGACCGACGACGTCAGCACGTTGCCGTTACGGTCGTAGATGGTACCGCGCTTGGCATACAGCGTCTGTGCAAGCAAGCGACGTGCATCGGCGCGGTCGCGTAACTTATCGGCTTCCACGATTTGATAGTCGGCAAGGCGAAGGGCGCCCAAACCCAAGCCAAGCCCGATGAAGCCCATGACGGCTTTGCGACGGGGCAGCGGCGTGCCCGTGAGCCATTCGGTCGACGAGCTCTTGCGCGGTCTGGTGTTATGCATTTGAGGACCACTCGAGCCACGGAGACGCGACGCAGGGTCGTTGCCATAGGACGGCCTCGCGTTGTAAGATGGCCGACCCGTTCCTTGATAACCAGAACGTCCCCGCGAGGAGGGACGTCCAGACCCGTGGTCCCCGTCGGAACCGCGGCGATAGTCATTTGTCATACTCAGCTACCGTCTTGTTACTGAGCGGTCGCGGTCGAGCTAGCGCCCGCGGCTGCATCCTGCGAAAAATCAAGTGTAACGCTCTCACTGGGCTCCACCATGCCATAAGCGCCCGCAAGGTCGCGAATGCGCGTGTCGGCACCATAGACCGAATGCATGACCTCCAGGTCGGAGCTCTCGTCGGTCGCCTTCTCGAGCGTGTTGGTAAGCGCGGCGTTGCTGTTGAGCACCTGGGCCGTAATGCCGGCGAGCGCCACACGGGCGACACCGATCGTCATGAAGATGGCCGCAATGATGCAAAACGTTTTAAGAACGCTCATGAAAACCGGGCTTACCGCCTGGTTTGCCTGACGGCCCGCGCCCGTGTAGACATCAAAACGCGGCGTGCGTTGCTCACGAGGGGCAACGGGCGCCTGCGGTGCCTCGCGGTAGGCGGGCATGGCGTTCATATCATAGGCGAGTGCTGCGTTTGAAGTGTTGTAGCCCATGATATGCCGCCTCCCATCCCGAGTACGTTGGTAGTGTGTTTAAGCTTCGTTTGTGGTACGAGCGGGAGGTCCAATATCGCGCAGTCGCGTCTACAGACGCTGCGCCACGCGGATCTTGGCTGATCTCGCCCGAGGGTTGCGCGCAACCTCATCGGGTTGGGCAACCAGGGGTTTGCGGGTGATGACCTTGAGTATCGGCACGTTGCCGCACACGCACACCGGAATCTCCGGCGGACACGTGCACCCCTGGCTCATCTCCTTAAAGTGGTTCTTTACGATACGGTCCTCGAGCGAGTGATACGAGATGACGCAGATGCGTCCGCCCGGGTTGAGCCACCTTGTGGCGGCGTCAAGCCCTCGCTCGAGCACATCGAGTTCGTGATTGACCTCGATGCGAATGGCCTGGAAACTCTTCTTGGCTGGGTGTCCGCCATGCCGACGAGCGGCAGCGGGGATACCAGCCTTGATGATCTCGACAAACTGACCGGTGGTTTCGATCGGCTCATGCTCGCGGCGGCGCACGATCTCGCGCGCGATCTGCGAGGCGAACTTCTCTTCGCCGTAGACGCGTAGAATCCGGGCGAGGTCGTGTTCGTTATAGGTGTTGATGACCTCAGCTGCGTTTAAGGTGTTGTTACCCGGATCCATCCGCATGTCCAATGGGGCGTCCTCGTTGTACGAAAAGCCCCTGCCAGGGATATCGAGTTGCGGCGACGAAACGCCCAAGTCGAACAGGAAGCCATCGACCCCGGGCACCTCGGCCGAGCAAAGCAGCTCGTCCAAGTCGCCGAAGTTGCCCTTCAGCAGCTGGTGCGGTACGCCGGGAACCTCGCGGTCCAAACGGGCGCCAGCGGCCTCGAGGGCCATGTCGTCCTGATCGACGCCGAGCAAAAGGCCGGTCTCCCCCACCTGCGCGGCCATCTTTACCGAATGGCCGGCACCGCCAAGGGTGCAGTCGCAGACGACGGAGCCGCTCTTTAGCTGCAGCGACTCAAGCACTTCGCCGAGCATGACAGGTTCATGCCGATATTCTTGTGTCAAGATCCCACGCTCCATCCGTTACTCGTGCCTTGCCCTTACGAGAAGAAGAGGTCCAGCAGGGCCTCGTCGTCATCGTCCTCATCGGCCGCGGCGCGGTCCCAAACCTCAAGGTGGTCGTAGTTGCCCACAACCGTGACCTCGCGGTCGAGGTTCGCCTGCTTGCGGAGAGACTCGGAAAGACCGATACGACCCGCGCTGTCCACATCCATCGACGTGGTGCGCTTGTTGATCGCCCTCATGAGCTTCTGGTCGTTGATGTCACGCGGGTTAAAACCCTCGTGGCCCTCACGACCCGCGAAGAGTCCTTCGACCCACTTATCGAAGGCCTCGGCAGAGAACACGTACAGAGCATCGACGTCCAGGGCTTTGAACACGCGAACGTGCTCTCCAAGCTCCTCGCGAAGGGGTGCAGGCAGGGATAGACGACCTTTTGCATCGAGATTGCGCTCGTATGCACCCGTCATTCCCATGTGCGCCCTCCCCTCGGTTACTCAGATGG
>CAJKEF010000081.1 GCA_905198825.1 uncultured Collinsella sp.
GCCGAGCATACGGTGACGATGATTGCGCCCAAGATTGGTCTGTATAGCGCTGATGGCCCTGAGTATGCTGGCGATTTGATCTGCGGCAATCTTTACGACCGTCTTGACGAGGTCATCGATGATGTCGACCACGCCGCCGAGATTGTCGAGCCCGGTGACTTAGTTGATTACTTTGCTCCACTACCTACGAATATCGATAAGTATTCCCGTGGCTCTGTGCTTATTGTCGCCGGATCTGCGCAATATCCTGGTGCTGCCATTATGGCGGCCAAGTCTGCAGCTCGCGCGGGTGCTGGTTACGTGGCAGTCGCGGCTCCTGACGCCTGCGCCAATCTTATTCGCATGGCACTTCCTTCGATTCCCGTCTTTGCTATTCCGTCTGATTCCCGCGGCTCCTTTGGCGCCGCTGCGCGCATGACTGTGTGCGAGATTGCAAAGAAGTACAGCTGTGTACTGTGCGGTCCCGGTATGACGACATCTGCCGGCGCTATGCAGGTGGTTTCGGGCTTGCTCGAGCTTGATGTGCCGCTTATTTTGGACGCCGATGCACTCAACTGCCTTGCTAAGATTGCCATTGACGGTATTGATAGTAATCCCGAGATGTATCGTCGCGAGCAGCCGTTGGTTATGACGCCGCACTATCGTGAGCTTTCGCGTCTGGTTGCCGGTGACGAGGTGAACGACCTTGGTACCGCGATTGCGGCCGCGCAGAAGGTTGTCTGGGCTGCAGGCTCCGACAATCTGGTGGTCATTGCCAAGGGGCCGACGACGGCTATCTGTGGCGTTGAGCGTGTGCTGCTGCCGCTCTCGGGTCCGGCTTCTCTGGCAACTGCCGGTTCGGGTGATGTTCTCGCGGGTATTTTGGCCGGCACGCTTGCCACCATGCGCGACGAGATGGATCGTTGGGAGTTGCTGTATTCGTACGCCGTCGCACTTCACAGCTACGCCGGTTTTGCCGCGGCGACGGAGTTTGGCGAGAAGAGCGTTATCGCGACCGATCTTATCGACTTGATCGGTCCTGCCATGGAACTGGCGGCAAAGGATGCGCTCGAAGATCTGGGAATCATGGACGAAGGGTCGGATGACTAATCATGAATAAAGCCGATTTGACGCGCTGGTCCTGGGTCGAGATCGACCGCGGGGCGCTTCGCCGCAACACGAGGGCCTATAAGAATTTGCTGAATCCGCGTCAGCGCCTGTGCTGCGTGGTTAAAGCCGACGCTTATGGTCATGGAGCTGTTGAGTGCGCCAAGATCATGTATTCGGTCGGTGCCGACATGTTTGCCGTGGCGACGGTTAACGAGGGCGTTGAGCTCCGACAGGGCGGGATTACGAAACCCATCCTCATCCTAAGCGAGCCGCCTATCGAGGCCATTCCGACGTTGCTCGAGTTTGATATCATGCCCTCGGTCTATACGTCTGACTTTGCTCTTGCGTATGGCGAATGTGCCGTCGCGGCGGGCAAAGTGGGCAAGTATCATCTCGCCATCGAGACGGGCATGAACCGCATCGGCGTACATTACACGCAGGTGCTCGACTTTGTCCGCGGTATAAATTTCCATCGCGGTATTCAGTGCGACGGCGTATTTACGCACTTCGCCACGGCCGATGAACCTTCGGGCTGGGACTACAAGCTGCAGTGCCAGCGCTTTACCGAGGCCGTTCAGGCCATTAAGGATGCGGGTTTTGAGTGCGGTATCGTGCACTGCGCCAACACGCCGTCCTCGATGCTCGACCCCTCGATGCATTTTGATATGATTCGCGCCGGCGTTGGCTTGTATGGCATGCAGCCGTGCGAGCTGAGTAGCCGTGTGATGCAGCTCGATCCCGTTATGAGCGTTCATGCGCGCGTGACGCGCGTGGCGCACCCTGCGATGGGCGAGGGCGTGGGCTACGGTTTTACCTACCGCGTACCGCGTACGCGCGTTCAGATCTGCACGCTGCCGATCGGTTATGCCGACGGCCTATCGCGTACGCTTTCCAATCGTATGGATGTGCTGTATCGCGGCGAGCGCGTGCGTCAGGTTGGCAATATCTGCATGGATCAGTTTATGGTCGCCATTCAGTCCAACCCGGCACACGAGATTCCCGAGGCCGAGTATGGTGACGAGATGATCATTGTCGGCCGCGATGGCGATGCCGAGATCACTATGGACGAGATGGCCCGACTGCGCGGAACGATTAACTACGAGGTCGCCTGCGGCTTTGGCATGCGTCTCGACAAGGTCTACGTGTAGGAGCCGCTATGGGCGTCATGCACATCCCCGGCCATACCCATCAGGCGCCACGTGAGGTCGCACTCGAGGAGATTGAGGCTGTTTTAGGCGACTGCCATCTCTGCCAGCTCTATCAGTCGCGCCATAACATCGTGTTTGGCGTGGGAAACCCCCACGCTCGCGTCATGTTTATTGGCGAAGCACCGGGTCGCAACGAGGATTTGCAGGGCGAACCTTTTGTGGGGGCGGCGGGTGAAGACCTCAACGGCATTTTGTCCCTGGCAGGTCTTAAGCGCGAGGACGTCTATATCGCCAACGTGCTTAAGTGCCGCCCGCCGGGAAACCGCAATCCGCGTCCCGAGGAAGTGCTGGCTTGCTCGCCGTTTTTGCGTGAGCAGATTCGAAGCATCTGGCCTGATATTATCGTGACGCTCGGCAACCCCGCGACGCACTTTGTGCTTAAGACCGAGATTGGCATTACTAAGCTGCGCGGCAGGTTCCACCAGATGGGGCATTTTGTAGTAATGCCCACTTTTCATCCGGCAGCAGCGCTGCGCAATCCGGCGTGGCAGGAGCTGCTGGAGGAAGACTTTAAGATGCTGGGCGATTATCTGGAGCGACATCCCGCACCAGAGGACGCCTCGGAATAATAAGGAGCATATATGTCCCTGGAGCGCCTGGGGGTAGGTACTTACAAAACGACTTGCGCTGCCGATACGGAGTACTTTGGCGAGCTAATTGCACCGTGCCTTGAGGACGGCGATGTGCTTATCCTGACCGGTGGCCTGGGAGTGGGCAAAACTCACTTTACCAAGGGCGTCTCGCGCGGGCTGGGCGATGGGCATATGGTTACGAGTCCTACGTTTGCGCTCATGGCCGTTCACGATCAAGGTCGTATTCCGCTGTTTCACTTTGATCTATACCGCCTGGAGCATGCCTACGAGCTCGAGGATACGGGCATTTTCGATGTGCTGGGCTATGAGGGTGCTTGCCTGCTGGAATGGGGCGAACAATTCCAGGACGAGCTGACGGATGAGTATCTTTCGGTGACGCTCAAGCGTGATGAGGGCGACAGCGATGTGCGAACGATAACGCTTGAGGCGCACGGTGACCGCGCAATGGAGCTTTCCCATTTGATTGATAAGGCTGTACAAGATGAGCTTGCATAACGACAACGCGCTGGTGGTGGCGCTCGATACCTCGACCGACATGCTTGCCTGCGCGGCAAGCTGGATTGATGGGCAGACGGGCGAGACGAAGCTCGTGAGTGGCGACCACATGTGTCGCCGTCACGCCAACGTTGAGCTCGTGAATACCGTTGATGGCGTGCTGGCTCAAGCCGGTCTGGATCGCAGCGATGTTGGTTGCTATGTGGTCGGTCGCGGCCCGGGGTCCTTTACGGGTGTGCGCATCGGCATCTCCACTGCCAAGGGCCTCGCGCGTGGTGCCAATGTTCCGCTGCTGGGCGTGTCGACGCTCGACGCTTGCGCTTGGACGGCGTGGAAGGCTGGCGTGCGCGGCAAGCTTGGTATCTTGGCCGATGCTATGCGCGGTGAGGTATATCCGGCGCTGTATATGCTGGTCGATGA
This sequence comes from uncultured Collinsella sp., assembly GCA_905198825.1. Classification (GTDB taxonomy): domain Bacteria; phylum Actinomycetota; class Coriobacteriia; order Coriobacteriales; family Coriobacteriaceae; genus Collinsella. Next base: position 3,806 of record CAJKEF010000081.1, read on the forward strand.
GGGTCCCGAGCGTCAATTTGAGCGCGAACACGTGGTCAAGGCCGCCGTGGCGCTCGATGAGTGGCGCCGAGCAGCGGACTGGGACCAGGTTCAGCTGACCGGTGACGGTCTCGTGCGCTATGGCAAGCTGCTGGGTGAGGACGAGACCGCCCGCTGCGTGGAGCGCGACCTGTGGTGGCCTTCGGGCGAGGGCTTGCTGCTCGCGCACGCTGCGGGTGACGGCGATCGGGCCCGCGTCCTGCCGATTTACACGCGCCTTTCGGATGCCGAGGAAAACGAGCGCAAGCGTCTTGGTCTTGCCGAGAGTGCGCAGAGCGGAATTACGGGCGTTGCCGATGAGCTCGCCGGTCGTCATCTGCAGTTCCGTCCCATGGGCGCGGCGGATGCCGAGGGCGCGAGCGCGCTGGAGGCTGCCTGCTTTGAAGGTGCCGGACACGAGGCGTGGACGCCGGGCATGTTCCTGTCCGAACTGGGCGAGGACGTCGCTGCGCCGCGTAGTTGGTGGGTGGCACACGACGACGGCAAGCTACTGGGCCTTGCCGGCGGTATGGTCGTGGACGGTGATGTGCAGATTCTGGATGTCGCCGTCGATCCGGCACATCGCCGTGAGGGCATTGCCCGCAAGCTGCTGTCGCATGTGAGCTATGATGCCCAGATGCTCGGCTGCACCACGGCTTCGCTCGAGGTCGAGGACGGCAATGAGGGCGCGATTGCGCTCTATAACGCTCTGGGCTTTACCGAGGCAGGACGGCGCCGCGGCTACTATGGTGCCGGCAAGGATGCCATCGTCATGACGGCCCCGCTGCCCCTGGTGCTTCCGGTCGACAATGCTTCGCCCGAGCCGACGGCGGCAGAGCAGCGCGTATGGCCGCTGCCTGCGCCTGGGCGCTCCGAGGGAGAGCGTGCCGAAATTGAGCGCCGCCGCCTAGTGCTCGCTATCGAGAGTTCCTGCGACGAGACGGCCGTGGCGATTATCGATGCGGATGGCAATATGCTGGCCAACCAGGTGTCGACACAGATTGATTTCCATGCCCGCTTTGGCGGCGTGGTGCCCGAGATCGCCTCGCGCAAACACGTTGAGGTGATTGTGAGTGTCGTGGATGCGGCGCTCGAGGATGCCGCAGCATCGCTTGGTCTTGAGGGTGGAGCCATTGCTCCCAGCGAGCTTGCCGCCGTGGGCGTGACACAGGGTCCGGGCCTGGTGGGCGCCCTCGTGGTGGGCGTTGCCTTTGCCAAAGGCTTTGCCTACGCTGCCGGTAAGCCGCTCGTATGCGTCAACCATCTGGAGGGGCACCTGTTTGCCAACTTGCTGGCGCAGCCCGACCTCAAGCCGCCGTTCATCTTCACGCTTGTCTCGGGCGGGCATACCATGCTCGTGCACGTGAAGGCATGGGGCGACTACGAGGTCCTTGGTGAGACGCTCGACGATGCTGTGGGCGAGGCCTTCGACAAGGTAGCCAAGGCGTTGGGTCTGGGCTATCCCGGTGGCCCCATCATTTCCAAGGCGATCGATTTCCCCCGTGCGCTTAACAGCAGAGGAGACTATCGCTTCTCGCTTTCGGGCCTTAAAACCGCTGTGACGCTCTACATTGAACAGGAGACCAAGGCCGGGCGCACGATTCATCTGCCCGATCTGGCAGCTTCGTTTGAGGCAGCTGTCTTTGACGTGCAGTACAAGAAGGCCAAAAACGCACTGCACGCTACCGGATGCAAGGAATACTGAATCGGTGGCGGCGTCTCGGCCAACCCGCATCTGCGCGAGATGATGATCAAGAAGCTTGGGCGTCAGGGAATCCGCGTAACGGTGCCGCCCTTGTCTGCCTGTACCGATAACGCAGCTATGATCGCGGAGGTCGCCCGCCGTAAATTCGACCGAGGTGAAATCTCGCCGTTCGACGTCGACGCCGATCCAAACATGACGCTGTAGTCGTACGGGTGCGGCCCCCGACCGGAGGGGCCGGATATAAGGTTTCCTGCTCTACAGTCCTGCGCAAGACGAAGGCCACATTAAGTGGCCTTCTTTGCG
>CAJKEF010000082.1 GCA_905198825.1 uncultured Collinsella sp.
ATGCAAGGCGGGGGAGTCTTTTCATGACAGTTTCCTTAGTCCTTAGCCAGAATGTCTGGTTGAATATCGGATTATCGACATAATATGCGAAAACCGCCGCAAGGGCGTCTGTCCCTTTGCGGCGGTTTTGACGTTTGAGCAGATAAAACCTACCAAAATAAACCTGTCCCTTTTTGGCAGGTTTTAGCTCAGCAGCATGCGGTCGTTGGCGAGCTCGCCGCCCGAGACCTCCTCGAACTTCTGCAGCAGGTCGGCTACGGTGAGCGACTTCTTCTCATCGCCCGCCACGTCGTAGATCACGTGGCCTTCGTGCATCATGATCAGACGGTTGCCCAGACGGATGGCATCGTTCATGTTGTGCGTGACCATGAGCGTGGTCAGGTGGTTCTCGTCGACGATCTCCTCGGTCAGGTTGAGCACCTTAGAGGCCGTCTTGGGGTCGAGGGCCGCGGTGTGCTCGTCGAGCAGCAGCAGGCGCGGCCTGGTGAGTGTGGCCATGAGCAGGGTGAGTGCCTGGCGCTGGCCGCCCGAGAGCAGGCCGACCTTGGCGTTGAGACGCGTGTCCAGACCAAGGTCCAGGCGCTTGAGCAGCTCAACGTACTCGTCCTTCTCGGCCTTGGTGACGCCCCACGAAAGACCGCGACGCTGGCCGCGGCGCTTGGCGAGGGCCAGGTTCTCGGCGATCTGCATGTCGGCTGCGGTGCCGCGCATGGGGTCCTGGAACACGCGACCCAGGTACTTGGCGCGCTGCGACTCGCTCAGGCGCGAGATGTCGGTGCCGTCGAGCTCAATAACGCCCGAATCGAGCGGGTACACGCCAGCGATCATGTTGAGCAGCGTGGACTTGCCGGCGCCGTTGCCGCCGATCACGGTTACAAAGTCGCCATCATTGAGGGTAAGGTCGACGCCGGTAAGCGCGCGCTTCTCGGTGACGGTGCCCTTGTTAAAGGTCTTCTTGACGTGCGAGAGCTTAAGCATCTGCCTCATCCCCCTTTGTGTAGGAGCTGCGGAGCTTATAGCGCTCCCAAACCACGGGCACGCACAGGGCCACGGCGACAATCACGGCGGAGAGCAGCTTCATGTCGTTGGCGTCCATGCCCAGCTGCAGCACGATGGCGCGGATGAGGAAGTAGACCACGGAGCCAAAGACGGCGGAGGCCAGGCGAACGCTAAACTGCGTGAGACCGCCGGGCAGCAGGCGGCCGAGCACCTCGCCGATAACAATGGCGGCAAGACCGATAACGATGGCACCGGTGCCCATGCCAATGTCGGCGTACTTCTGGCTCTGGCAGATGAGCGCGCCCGAAAGACCGATGAGAGCGTTGGAGAGCACGAGGGCGATCATCTTGGTGGAGTTGGTGTTGACGCCCAGGGCGCGGATCATGTACTCGTTGTTGCCGGTGGCGCGCAGTGCCGAGCCGATCTCGGTGCCAAAGAACCAATACAGGATGGCAACGATAGCAACAGCGAGCAAGATGCCCAGGATGATGGCGACGGTGGACTGCGGCAGGCCCGTCATGTTGCTGACAGACGAGAAGATAGTGCCTTTGGCAAGGATGGGCGTATTGGATTTGCCCATGATGCGCAGGTTGATGGACCACAGACTGATCTGGGTGAGGATTCCGGCGAGGATTGCGGGAATCTCAAAGACGGTGGTCAGAATGCCCGTGACGGCGCCCGCGATGGCGCCGGCGCACATGCCGGCCAGCACGGCGAGCAGCGGGTCGACGTTGTTATTGACGATGAGCACGGCGCAGACGCAGCCGCCGAGGGCAAAGCTGCCGTCGCAGGTCATATCGGGAATGTCGAGCAGGCGGAACGTGATAAACACGCCAAGCACCATAATGCCCCAGAGGACGCCCTGCGAAACGGCGCCCTGCAATGCAATGAGCATGCTTCATACCTCCTAGGATAGGGTGGACACGTGAGTCACCATGATAGCGGTAACAATGCATAAAAGAGCTGCGGCCGGATGTTTTGACTCATCCGAAACAAGCAGGGCGAACGCCGGTCTTTGGCGTTCGCCCCTGTGGCTCAGATATTGAATAACGCGGCTAAAGCGCGAGCACGGGCTCTAGACGCATGCCGCGTATGGCATTACGCGTCCAGAGCGGAAAGGTCGATGCCCAGGGCCTCGGCCATCTCGTCGTTCTTGACGACGACCAGGTCCTTGCTCGAGAGGTGCTTGATCGGCATGTCTTCGGGCTTGGCCTCGCCCTTCAAGATCTTAACGGCCATCTCGCCCGCGGCGTAGCCCAGGTCCTCATAGTTGATGGAGAGGGTGAACAGGCCGCCGGCCATGCACATACCCTCCTCGCCAGTCACGAAGGGGAGCTTGTTCTCCTTGCAGATCTGGCCGACCTGCGAGGCACCCGCGGCGATGGTGTTGTCGGTGGGGGAGTACAGCGCGTCGACCTTGCCCACGGCAGACTCGACGACGGACTGGATCTCGTTGGAGCTCGAGACGGTGAAATCGGTGTACTCGAGGCCCAGCTTATCGAGCTCCTTTTTGGCGGCCTTGATCTGGACGTCGGAGTTGGACTCGGCGGTGCAGTAGAGCAGGCCGGCCTTCTTTACGTCGGGCAGGACCTTCTGCATCATCTCGAGCTGCTCGGCGACCGGGGTGAGGTCGGAAGCGCCCGTGACGTTGGTGCCGGGCTTGTCGTTGTCCTGGACCAGGCCGGAGGCGGCGTAGTCGGTGATGGCACAGCCCACGATGGGGATATCGGCCGTGGCGCCGGCGGCAGCCTGCGCGGCGGGTGTAGCGATGGCATAAATCAGGTTGACGTTGTCGCCCACAAACTTGTCGGCAATGGACTTACACGTGGACTGGTCGTTCTGGGCGTTCTTCTGGTCGATCTTGACCTTAAGGCCGCTCTCCTTGATGGCCTTGACAAAGCCGTCGTTGGCGGCATCGAGTGCGGAGTGCTCGGTGAGCTGCAGAACGCCGATGGTGTAGTCGGAACCGGCGGCAGCAGAGCCGGAACCGGAGTTGCCGCCGCATCCGGCGAGCGGGGCGAGCGCGAGCAGGCCGGCGGAGACCAGAAGGCTCCTGCGGCTGATGGTGATGTCCTTCATATCATTACCCCCAGTATAAAAATGGCTGGAAACACTGCACTGGGACAAAGTGCAAGTGGAACTATAGTAGCGCTGATGTCCATTTTTACAACAGCCTGGCGGGTTTTTTAATACAGAACCGGATGGGCGGTACGGGTAGTCGAATGGGCGGCGGAGGGTCTTATGCGGCGGAGGAGGCGTCGTCCTCGTCCAGGGCGGCGAAGAGCTTCTTGCCGTCGAGGAGACGCGTAGTGACGTTTCTCATGCGGCCGATCTCTACGGTACGCAGCGTGTCATCGGCGCCTCGGGCGTCATAGACCGTTCCCAGCAAATACGAGATGCCGTCTCGTTGCTTGATGGCAAAGGGGCGGAGTGTCATCCGTGCTACTTCAGTTTCGCCACGTGTCGTGACGCTCGAAATATCAAAACTCACCGTGGTTCCGTGGTCGATGGCCTGCTCGACGAGCTCGCACGTGTCGATGCGCTTGATGGGCGTGCGTGTTGCCTTGGTAGCCTTGCTGCCTGCGCTTAGAGCGGGTTCGGGTGTATCGAGGTAGCCGCGAACGTCGGCGCTCGCCATGGCAACTAAGTGCTGCGCCATACTCTTGCGGATAGCGATAGGCGTGGAGCGGTTGCGCATGACCATACCGTGGAGCCGGATGATCTCTTCATCGGTGAGCGGGCGGGTAAGAAGTTTGTAGCCCACGCCGCGTTTGTACTCAATTTCGTATCCGGCATGGCGAAGTGCGGAGATGGCGGTGTAGATGCTGCGCCGCGCCGCCGAGATGGGCATGCGGGCGGGGTCGTCGGGATGGGCGAGGCGCCGGATCAACTCATCGGAAAGCATGGCCTTGTCCTCGCCGGTGTTCTCGCTTAATAGTTGCAGGATGCGAACGGCGCGATAGGCTGCCATCGAGGCGGCGCCTCTCGTCGTGGTGTCGTAGGTTTCAACAGCGGTTTCGGTCATGGTGCCCACGTCCTTTCCGTTTTGGGTGGCGACGGTATGGAGCCTAGGACGTGGGGCTTTCCCAGGGGCGCAGGGCGCCCTGGGCGGTCGGTAGTCGTCGGCAAACGGCGGGTCGAGTTTTCAACAGCCCCGCTCAACTGACCAAAAACTTGCCAAAAGCTTGACGGATGCTGTTGAAAAAAGCGCCTCTCGACCGATGTCGAGAGACGCTTATGCGATGAGCGTTGGCGTGTGGCGACGCGAGCTAGCGTCCGACGATTAGAAGTCGGCGTTGCCCACGGTGCGGGGGTGCGGCAGGACGTCGCGGATGTTGCCCACGCCGGTGAGGTACATCACCAAGCGCTCGAAGCCCAGACCGTAGCCGGCGTGCTTGCAGGAACCGTAGCGGCGCAGGTCAAGGTAGTACTTGTACTGCTCGGGATTCATACCCAGGTCCTTGATACGGGCCTCGAGCAGATCCAGGCGCTCCTCGCGCTGGGAGCCGCCGATGATCTCGCCGATGCCCGGCACCAGGCAATCGGCGGCGGCGACGGTCTTGCCGTCGTCGTTCATGCGCATATAGAAGGCCTTGATCTCTGCCGGGTAGTCGGTTACGAAGGTCGGGCGCTTAAAGTGCTCCTCGGTCAGGAAGCGCTCGTGCTCGGTCTGCAGGTCGATGCCCCAGCTCACGGGATAATCAAACTGGTGGCCAGCAGCGACTGCCTGCTCCAGGATCTCGATGGCATCGGTGTAGGTAACGCGGGCAAAGTCGGAGTTTGCCACGTGGTCCAGGCGCTCGATCAGGCCCTTGTCCACAAACTTGTTGAGCATGTTGAGCTCGTCGGGGCAGGTGGCCATGACGTCCTTGAGGACGTACTTGAGCATGGCCTCGGCGTTATCCATGTAGTCGTTAAGGTCGGCAAAGGCCATCTCGGGCTCGATCATCCAAAACTCGGCGGCGTGGCGCGTGGTGTTGGAGTTTTCGGCGCGGAAGGTGGGTCCAAAGGTGTATACGTCGCCAAAGGCCATGGCAAAGTTCTCGGCATTGAGCTGGCCGGACACGGTGAGGCTCGCATGCTTGCCAAAGAAGTCCTGGCTCCAGTCGACCTCGCCGGACTCGGTGAGGGGCGGATTTTTGGGGTCGAGCGTGGTCACGCGGAACATCTCGCCGGCGCCCTCGCAGTCACTCGTGGTGATGATAGGGGTGTTGACGTAGACAAAGCCCTGCTCCTGGAAGAAGCGGTGGATGGCGGCAGCCGCGACAGAGCGGATGCGGAACACGGCGCGGAACAGGTTGGTGCGCGGGCGCAGGTGCTGCTGGGTGCGCAGGAACTCGACGGTTGCGCGCTTCTTCTGCAGCGGGTAATCCGGGGCGCTGACGCCCTCGACCTCGATGGAGGTGGCAGAAAGCTCGAAAGGCTGGGGCGCATCGGGGGTCAGCTTGACGGTGCCGGTGCAGATGAGGGCAGCCGAGACGTTTTGATGGGCGATCTCGTCGTAGTTGTCGAGCGCCTCGCGGTTCATGACGACCTGCAGGTCGCGGAAGCAGCTGCCGTCGTTGAGCGTAACAAAGCCAAAGTTCTTCATGTCGCGGACGGACTTGACCCAGCCGGCGACGGTGACGGTCTGGCCGCCGAGCGACTCGGCGTCGGCGTAGAGCTGCGCGATTTTGGTGCGGTTCACGTATCCTCCCATAACGGTTGAATGATAGTTATCCATACAGTTCGATATTCTAGCAGCTCGGCTCATTTGGGCTATACAGATAAGGCATTGGCGAGATGGTTTTTCAAACGAAAAGCGCCCGCGGCCAAATGGTCGC
>CAJKEF010000083.1 GCA_905198825.1 uncultured Collinsella sp.
ACTCCCCCGCCACATGGTCGTAACCGATAACGGCGTTCGCGCTGTCGACCACAGCGCTCGTAATGACCACCGACTTGGCGCCCAGGGCACGCACGTCATCCACAAGAGCGCGGCCCTCATCGGGCGTGATTTGCTCGGCAATGGGCGCATCGGTGAGCAGGCACGCCTCGGTGTAGTTTGGCACCGCATAGTCGGCGCACTCGAGCAGGCTGCGCATGAGACCAATCGTGGACTCGGGCACGCCGGCGTAGAGCTTGCCGTTGTCGCCCATGATGGGGTCGACGAACACCTTGGTGCCCTTTTGCGCACGGCGGTGGCAAAAGTCCGAGATGATGCGCGTCTCTTCCTCGGTCACGATAAAGCCGGTCGAGATGGCGTCGAACTCAAACCCGAGCTCCTCCCAGATAGCGAGGCTCTGGCGCACGTACTCGGTGGTGTCATGGATGTAGAACTTGGGATAGTTGAGCGTATCGGACACCAGCGCCGTCGGCAGGTTGTGGATGCGATAGCCCATGTGCGACAGCACCGGCAGCATGGCGGAGAGCGCGACCTTGCCGTAGCCGCACATATCGTTGATCAGCAGCAGCTGAGTGTTCTTCATGAGGGTCTCCCTTGGTTCGGGCACGGCGCAGCAGCGCCACAGTGCGACTAAGTGTAGCGCAGGGAGCGTTGCGAGCGGAGGCGAGCGGCGCGACGGGCAAATTGTTGCGGGAAGGTTACGGAAAATGATCCCTTTTCCTCCGTCCCCCACGGACCATTGGCACAAGAGCAATGCTGCAGATAGAGGATGGACAGCGAAAACGCTCCTAGGCGAGCAAGGTGGCGTGAAAGAGGAGGGCATAGGCCTTGTGGCCATGCCCGACGATTGAACGCCAGATTGCCGCTTAGGAGCGTTTGCAGCGTCGAGCCGTTACGCGGTTTGGCAAAACCGCGTAACCACTAGTTTGGTACCTTGACATTGATTTCTTATGCTCCTAGATTAGTTAGGCACAAAACAATCCCTCTACCTAACTAAGGAAAGGAGCGAAGCTTAGATATGTGTGTTGAAGCACTCGTCCTTCCGCATGAGCCCGGCGGTGACCCGTCGCAACCGGTAGGCATACCCGAAGCGGTCAGCGCTGAAGACAAACTCGCCAAGCGCATCCTGAGCGGCCTGGGCTTTTGCGGCCATTACATGCATTTTCATGGCGGAGGCGTGTCCGGCAAGGCGCCCATCATCTGCCTGCTGGCCAAGCAGCCCGGCGGCGAGATGTCGCAGCAGGAACTCGGCATGCACTTTGACCTCAAACCGGGGTCGCTTTCCGAGATCCTGTCCAAGCTCGAGGTCAACGGCCTCATCGAGCGCAGCCGTAACCCCAAGGATCGACGGCAACTCACCATTCGCCTGACCGAAACCGGCCGGGAAAACGCCCGCATCGACCAGGCGGCCCGCATCCGCTTTAGAGAACGGGCCTTTAGCGCGCTCACCCATGACGAGCGCGAGGACCTCGCCGAAATGCTCGATAAAATCCGCGTAACCTGGGAGGAACTGGATGATTAAAACTCTCATGGGCAGCATCCGCGACTATATGAAAGTCACTGTTGCCACGCCATTGCTCGTGCTTGGCGAGGTGCTCTGCGAGATGCTGATTCCATTTATCACCGCCAACCTGATCGACGCCATCAAAGACGGCGCTACCGTAGCCGAGATGCTTCCCACCGCAGGCTTTTTGGTGCTCATCGCGCTGACGTCGCTTGCTTTTGGCGCCGCTGCCGGCGTCACCTGCAGCCATGCGAGCTGCGGGTTCGCCAAGAACCTGCGTCACGACCTGTTCTACAAGATCCAGACGTTCAGCTTTGCCAACATCGATGAGTTCTCGAGCTCCTCGCTCGTCACGCGCCTGACCACTGACATCAACAACGTGCAGCAGGCCTTTATGATGATCATCCGTATCGCCGTGCGCGCGCCGCTGGTATTGATCTTCGCCTTTACCATGGCATTTATCATGGGCGGCAGCGTCGCCATGGTCTACCTGGTCATCATTCCGCTGCTGGGCTTTGGACTGTTCTTTATCATCTTTAAGGTGCGCCCCATCTTCTCGCGCGTGTTCCACAAGTACGACGCCCTTAACGAGTCCGTCGAGGAAAACGTCACCGGCATGCGCGTGGTCAAGAGCTATGTGCGCGAAGACTTTGAGAAGGAGAAGTTCGCGACCGCCGCGCGCGACGTCCAGATGGACTTCACCCGCGCCGAGAAGCTACTCGCCTTTAACAACCCCATGATGAACATCTGCGTCAACGGCGCGTTTGTCGTCATCATCTACCTGGGCTCCAAGCTCATCATCACGAGCCAGGGAACGCTGTTCGACGTGGGCCAGCTCTCCTCGATCTTTACCTATGGCTTCCAGATCCTCATGAGCCTGATGCAGCTGTCGATGATCTTTGTTATGGTGACCATGGCCGACGAATCGGCGCACCGCATTACCGAGGTGCTAGCCGCCGAGCCCACAATCGCCGATCCCGCCGAACCCGTGCTCGAGGTTGCCGACGGTTCCATCGACTTTGACCACGTGAGCTTTAAGTATTCCGCGCATGCGAAGCGCCAGGCGCTCGACGATATCGACCTGCACATTAAGAGCGGCGAGACCATCGGCATCATCGGCGGCACCGGCTCGGCCAAGTCCACGCTTGTAAACCTCATCGCCCGCCTGTACGACGCCACCGAAGGCACCGTTCGCGTGGGCGGCATGGACGTGCGCGACTACGAGCTGGACGCCCTGCGCCACCAAGTGGCCATGGTGCTACAGAAAAACGTGCTGTTTAGCGGCACCATTGCCGAGAACCTGCGCTGGGGCGACCCGAACGCCACCGACGAGGAAGTCCGCGAGGCGGCACATCTGGCCTGCGCCGACGAGTTTGTCGACGGCTTCCCCAAGGGCTATGACACCTGGATCGAGCAGGGCGGCTCCAATGTCTCGGGCGGTCAGAAGCAGCGCCTGTGCATTGCGCGTGCCCTGCTGCGTCGCCCCAAGATCTTGATCCTGGACGACTCCACCAGCGCCGTCGACACCAAGACCGACGCCAAGATCCGCGCAGGGCTGGCAAGCTATCTGCCCAACACGACCAAGCTCATCATCGCCCAGCGCATTAGCTCCGTGCAGGATGCAGACCGCATCATCGTCATGGAGGGCGGCCGCATCGCGCAGATCGGCAACCACGATGAGCTGCTCAAGACGAGCGAGATCTACCGCGAGACCTTCACCTCGCAAAACAAGATGTCTGCCGAGGGCGAAGGGGCCGTCGAGGCCGACACCGAGGCATCCGCAACGCAAGCTCAGACCCAGGAAGGAGGCGAGGCACATGAGTAAGGCAACGACCGCCGAGCGCGCGCTCAACCGCAAGGGCGGCACCATGTCGCGCCTCATCAAGACGCTCTTTGGCTTCTACCCCGTGCTTTTGCCCCTCGTCGTCGTCGGCGTGGTGCTCTGCGCCATCATCAACTCCATCGGCGCGACCTTCCTTCAGAGCGCCCTGCAGATTATTAGCGAATCGTGGCAGTCGGGCGATTGGGAAGCCGCACAGCCCAAGATCGCACAGCTCGTGACCACCCTCGCCTGCATCTACGGCGTCGGCATCCTGTCCTCGCTGTTCTGGAACCGCGCCATGGCCATCGTCACGCAGGGCTCGCTCGAGAAGCTGCGCGAGAAAATGTTCAACCGCATGCAGGACTTGCCGATTCGCTACTTCGACACGCACCAGCGCGGCGACATCATGAGCCACTACACCAACGACATCGACACGCTGCGCCAGATGATCAGCCAGTCGCTGCCCAACCTGCTCATGACGACCATCGTCATCGTCACGGTGTTCTTCATCATGCTGTACTACAGCGTATGGATGTGCCTGGTCATTGTGGCCGGCGTCGCCTTTATGACCTTTATGACCAAGCTGCTCGGCTCCAACTCCGCGCGTTTCTTTATTGCGCAGCAGACCGAGCTCGGCGTGGTCGAGGGCCATATCGAGGAAGTCATGAACGGCCAGAAGGTCGTCAAGGCATTCTGCCACGAGTCTGCCGCCGAGGCCGATTTTGACGAGCGCAACGAAAAGCTCTTCGAGGTCTCGCAGAAGGCCAACATGTACGCCAACATCCTCATGCCCATCCTTATGAATCTGGGCAACCTGCTCTACGTGCTGGTCGCACTGGCAGGCGGCATTTTCCTGGCGCTGGGCGTGCCCAACCTGAGCATCTCGGGCATGGCGCTGTCCATCGCCGTCGTGGTGCCGTTCCTCAACATGACCAAGCAGTTCTGCGGACAGATCGGTCAGATCTCGCAGCAGATCAACGCCGTGGTCATGGGCCTCGCCGGCGCCGACCGTATCTTTGAGCTCATCGACGAGGAGCCCGAGGCCGACGAAGGCTATGTGACGCTCGTCAACGCGCAGGTGAACCCCGATACCTGGCAGCTCGAGGAGGCCGACCACCACACCGGCATGTGGGCATGGAAACATCCGCACCGCGCAACCGGCGAGATCGAGTACGTGCCGCTGCGCGGCGACCTGGTCATGGACAACGTCGACTTTGGCTACACGCCCGACCACGAGGTGCTGCACGGCGTGTCTGTGTTTGCCAAGCCGGGCCAGAAGGTCGCGTTTGTCGGCGCCACCGGTGCCGGCAAGACGACCATCACCAACCTCATCAACCGCTTCTATGACATCGCCGACGGCAAGATCCGCTACGACGGCATCAACGTCAACAAGATCCGCAAGGCCGATCTGCGCCGCTCGCTAGGCGTGGTGCTGCAGGACGTGAACCTGTTCACCGGCACCGTGATGGATAACATCCGCTACGGCAACCTGGACGCCACCGACGAGGAGTGCATCGCGGCGGCCAAGCTCGCGGGCGCCGACGACTTTATCACCCGCCTGCCCGACGGCTACGACACGATGCTCACCGGCAACGGCGCACAGCTGTCGCAGGGCCAGCGCCAGCTGATTTCGATCGCACGCGCCGCTGTCGCCGATCCGCCGGCCATGATTCTGGACGAGGCCACATCGAGCATCGACACCCGCACCGAGGCTATCGTGCAAGCGGGCATGGATAAGCTCATGGAAGGCCGCACGACGTTTGTCATCGCGCACCGCCTGTCCACCGTGCGCAACTCCGACGCGATCATCTGTCTGGACCACGGCCGCATCATCGAGCGCGGTAACCACGACGAGCTGATCGCCAAGCGCGGGTATTACTACCAGCTCTACACCGGAGCGTTTGAGCTGGAGTAGATCTGGCAACCCGGAACTACGCCGCAACGCATAAGCCCCCGCAGTTCATGAACTGCACCCCAAAACTTGGACGGCTTAAATAAGAACTACGCCGCAAGGGACTGTCTCCGGAACTCCTCCGGGGTCAGTCCCTTCAGTTTAACCTGGCGCCTCCTCGTGTTCCAATGGACCACGAAGTCGTCGAGGTCCGCCTTGAAGGACTCGAAGTCCGGCCACGTCCTTCCGCGGAAGAACTCGTCCTTGATGTGGCCGAACACCTGCTCCGTCGCGCCGTTGTCGATGCAGTTGCCCTTCCGGGACATGCTCTGCACCACGCCGGCCTCCTCCAACCGCCTGCACCAACCGGCCTGCTGGTACTGCCAGCCCATGTCCGAGTGCAGGATCGGCCTGGAGCCCTCGGGCTTCCTGGACACGAGCTGGTCGAGCAGCTCGTGCTGCTGAGCCATGTTGGGGTGCAGCGACGTGGACCAGGCGACGATCTCCTTGCTGCCGAAGTCGTAGACCGGCGCGAAGTAGGCCTTGCCCCAGGGCTGCTTGAACTCGGTGACGTCGGTGC
>CAJKEF010000084.1 GCA_905198825.1 uncultured Collinsella sp.
TCACTGGCGCGCGTCGGCGGCTCCTGCGATGATGCAATCGTACCGGGCTGCAATCAACAGAAGGGCCGCCTCATGACAGACATCGTCCACGTCGAAAACCTCGTCAAGCGCTACGACGATCTTATCGCGCTCGACCACTTTAACCTGAGCATCGCCCCCGGCGAGATCTTTGGCCTGTTGGGTCCCAACGGCTCGGGCAAGACCACGTCCATCAACTGTATCCTGCAGCTGCTTGCCTACGACAAAGGCACCATCGAGCTCTTTGGCGAGCCCATGACGCCCGCCCGCTACGACCTCAAGCGCCGCATCGGCGTGGTGCCGCAGCAGGTGGCGGTGTTCGACGAGCTCACGGTGCGCGAGAACATCGACTATTTCTGCAGCCTTTACATCAACGACCGCAAGCGCCGCCGCGCGCTGGTGGACGAGGCGATCGACTTTGTCGGGCTGGGCGACTTTACCAAGTTCCGCCCCGGCAAGCTCTCGGGCGGCCTGGCGCGTCGCCTCAACATCGCCTGCGGCATCGCGCACAAGCCAGAGCTCATCTTCTTTGACGAGCCCACGGTGGCAGTCGACCCGCAGAGTCGCAACGCCATCCTGGAGGGCATCTGCCGCCTGCGCGACGAGGGCGCCACGGTGGTGTATACCAGCCATTATATGGAGGAAGTCGAGCAGATCTGCAGCCGCATCATGATCATGGACGGCGGGCGCGTGCTGGCGCAGGGCACCAACGACGAACTCAAGCGCATGATTCAGATGGGCGAGAAGATCGTGATCGAGGTCGGCGAGGTGCCGAGCGCGGCGCTCGGTGCCGTCGCGAGCCTGCCGCATGTCCTGGACCTGTCGGCGACGGCGGGCCAGCTCACGTTTTCGTGCGAGGCGAGCCCGCATAACCTGACGGACATTCTCGATGCGCTGCGCTCGCATGACGTGGCGCTTGGCCGCATTTATTCCGAGCCGCCGACCCTCAACGACGTGTTCCTCGAGATCACCGGCCGCGAGCTGCGCGACTAGGGGGCAGCTATGTTCAACACCATTATCATTACGGTCAAGACGCTGATGCGCCGGCCGAGCACGTGGGTTTGGGGCGCTCTCTTTCCCATCGCGCTTTCCACGATGTTCATGTTTATGTTTGCGAATCTGAGCTCCGGCGGCACGGTCGACCCGGTGCCGGTTGCCGTCATAGCGGACGAGGCCTGGGACGCCTCGACCTTTAAGGACGTGGCGACGTCGCTTGCCAAGGAGAGCGACGATCAGCTGCTCGAGATTCACGAGTGCGACGACGCAGCCGATGCGAACCGTGCGCTTAAGGCCGGCGAGGTTGCGGGCATCTATACGGTCGACGACGCAGGCGTACCCAAGCTCACACTGCTATCGAGCTACGACAGCTCGCGTGCCTCATCGGTGCTCACCGATCGCAGCATTCTGGAGACGGTGGCAAGCTCGTATACACAAAATGCCGAGCTCATGTCCCAGATTGCCCAGGACAACCCGGCGGCGCTCGCCGACCCGGAGGCGGTTGCGCGCGCCCTGTCGCTCGAGGGCAGTACCCGCCGCGTAAGCCTGACACGCACCACACCCGATGGCACGGTCATCTACTATTACGCGCTCTTTGGCCTGGTCGCGATGATGTCTGCCGAGTTTGCCGCCTTGAGCGTCGTCGATCTGCAGCCCAATCTGTCCGGCCTTGGCGCACGTCGCTGTGTGGGTGGTCTTTCCAAGACGGCGTCGCTGGCCGGTATTTTTGTGGGCTCGTGGCTGGTCTCCTTCGCCTCGATGACGATTGCGATTGGCTACGTGCGCCTGGTCGTGGGCGTCGACTTTGGCGGGCGCGAGGGGCTGTGTCTGGTGGGCGGCGCCGCTTCCGCGCTTGCCGCCACGGGCCTGGGACTCTTTGTGGGCACACTTCCCGTTAAGGGCGGCAAGGCGTCCAAGTCGGGCATCCTCACGGGCTTTGCCACCACGTGCGCCCTGTTCGCCGGCCTCTACGGCGAGCCGGCGATGGCGCTTGCCGACGACGTCGCCCGCGCCTGCCCGGCCGAGTGCTGGCTCAACCCCGTCAAGCTCATCTGCGACATGTTCAACCGCCTGTATTTCTTTGAGGACCTGGGGCCGTTTGCCGTCCGCGCTGGCGCGCTCGTCCTTATGGCGCTGTTGTTCGTTGCCGCCGCCACGCTGATCTTTGGAAGGAGCCGCTATGAGCACCTTTAAGACCGCGCTTCGCATGGCGCTGGCGCACCCGTTCTACCTGCTCATCTATACGGTGTTCATCTCGCTCATGGGCGTATTCATCGCGGCATCGGTGAGCTGGAACTCGTCGCAGCTCACCGAGTACAAGCCCTACGATGCCAACGTGATCGTGGTCGACCGCGACGACAGCGACCTTTCGCGTGCGCTTACCAAGCATCTGGGTTCGCGTTTTGAGCTGGTCACGGGCATCGGCGACGATACGTACGACCTTGCGGACGCGCTCTCCAAGAGCAACAGCGCCAAGGGCAGCGCCGACTGCGTGTTCTTTATCCCGGAGGAGTTTGAGGACGACCTCGTTGCGGCTGCCCGCGCGGGGGAGGCCCTGCCCAAGCTCGACGTGACCTACGGTTCCGGCACCATGGCGGCGGCGCTTTCGTCTGCCGAGGCCTCGCGCTGGATCTCGCTTGCGGGCACCGCGGCGGCCCTAGAGCCCACTGCCTCCAACGGCTACGTCGCCAAGGCTGCCGAACATGCGGCCGCGAAGCGTGCCGAGGTCGAGATTGAGCAGGTCAAGGTCGACTCGACTGCCGCCGCCACGCTCGAGTCGTACTTCAACTTTGGCGCGTACGCGATTATCTCGTCGGTCATCGTGTCGGTGGGGTTGGTGTTCTCGGGCATGAACGAGCCCGAGCGTGTGCGCCGCATGGAGGCCGGCCCGCTCTCCGAGCGCCAGCGCTCGCTTGCCGTGTTCGCGGCTGCTGCAGTGCTCACCGTCTGCATCTGGTTTGTGTCGAGCATGATGGGCGTCGTGGGCTTTGCCGGCGCGGTCGCCGAGGTCGGCGTGGGCCGTGTGTGCCTGGCGCTGGCGGCGACGTTTGCCCTTGCGTGCACGCCTCTGGCCGTTGGCTTTGCCCTTTCGAGCCTGGGTGCGCGCGAGGAGCTGCTTAACGGTGTGGGCAACCTGCTCGGCATGCTCATGACGTTTTTGGGCGGCGCTTGGATGCCGCTGTCGCTGATGGGCTCGGCCGTGCAGACGGTGGCGCACTTTGTGCCGACGTATTGGGTGAACGACGCGATTGGCAAGGCGCTCGCTTCGGATCTGACGTCTGCCGTGTTGGGCGACATCGCCTGCGACCTGGGCGTCACCGTGCTCTTCGCCGCCGCCATTGCCGCCGTAGGCCTGGCCCTCTCACGCGCCAAATCCCGCGCCTAGTCTGAAATAAATCCTAGGCCTCGCCCCAAAATAGTTCGCCAAGGTTTACTATTACGTTCATAAAGTAGTACGA
This sequence comes from uncultured Collinsella sp., assembly GCA_905198825.1. Lineage (GTDB taxonomy): Bacteria > Actinomycetota > Coriobacteriia > Coriobacteriales > Coriobacteriaceae > Collinsella. The sequence continues at coordinate 3,474 of CAJKEF010000084.1, forward strand.
GGCTAACAATGGGGGGATACCATGGCAACGCAGGAAGCCTATGTCCAGGTTAAAGATCTTAAAAAGCACTACGGCGACGGTGATGCGCGCCTGACGGTACTCGATGGCATCGACACGTCCATCAACCGCGGCGAGATCTGCGTCATGCTGGGGCCCTCGGGCTCGGGCAAGTCGACCTTTCTCAACCTGATCGGCGGCCTGGAGGATGCCGACGCCGGCTCCATCATGGTGGACGGCTGCGACCTCACGGTGCTCAAACCTACCGACCTGGGCGAGTATCGCCGCCGTGAGCTGGGCTTTGTCTTCCAGTTCTACAACCTGGTGCCCGATCTCACCATCAAGGAGAACATCGAGGTCACGGCGCACCTGTCCAAAAACCCGTTCAATGTCGACGGCCTGCTGCGTTCGCTGGGCCTTTACGAGCATCGCAACAAGTTCCCGCGCCAGGTCTCGGGCGGCCAGCAGCAGCGCTGTGCCATCGGCCGTGCGCTCGTCAAAAACCCGGGCCTGCTGCTGTGCGACGAGCCCACGGGCGCGCTCGACTATAAGACGTCCAAGGAAATCTTGCAGCTCATGGAGGATGTCAATCGCGAGTACGGCTGCACCATCATCATTGTCACCCACAATGCCGCCATCGCGCGCATGGCCAATCGCGTGCTGCGCCTGCGCGACGGGCGCATCGTCGAGGATGAGCTCAACGAGTCGCCCGTCGCGGCCGCCGAGCTCGATTGGTAGGCGGCGCCATGACACCTCTCGCAAAACGTCTCCCGCGCGAGCTGCGCCGCAATATCGGCAAGTACCTGGGCATCTTTTTGCTTATGTGCGGAAGCATCGCTCTCACCTCGGGCTTTTTGCTCGCGGCGCATTCCATCGGTTGCCTTATCGACGACATGCGCGATGCGTACACGATTGAGGACGGCCGCGTGACCACCTCCTTCGAGGCTACCGACGAGCAACTCAAGGCCGCCGAGGACGCGGCCGACGACGTCGGCGGCGTCACGCTCTACAAGAATTTTTCCATCGACGCCATCATCAAAAAGACCGCCGGCGACGATGGCACCAAGCGCACGCTGCGCACCTATGCGCACCGCAGCAAGGTCGATATCGCGTCCTACTGTGAGGGCAAGGAACCCAAGACGGAAGACGAGGTGGCCATCGACCGCGTTTTTGCCACCAATAACAACCTGTCCGTGGGCGATAAGGTTGAGCTTGAGGGCCGAATCTACACCATCTGCGGCATCATGACTCAGCCCGATAGCCAGGCGCTGTTCCTCAACAACTCGGACTTTACGGTGAACACCATCACGTACGGCGTGGCCGAGGTTACCGATGCCGGCTTTGCCGCGCTCGAGGACGCCGGCGGCGCACCCGCCTACACCTACTCCTTTACCTTTACCGATCGCGACCTCCCCACCGCGGATCGCATCGATGCGGAGCAGGATATGGTCGAGGCGCTGACCGATGCCGATGCGCGCGTGGACGATCTGGTCGATGCCGATTCCAATCAGGGCATTGGCTATGCGCGCGACGACGTGGACGGCGACTCCATGATGTGGATGACGCTGCTCGACATCATCATCGTGATCATGGCGTTTGTCTTTGTGGTCCTTACCGACGCCACCATCGAGGAGGAGAGCGCCATCATCGGCACGCTGCTCGCCAGCGGCTATCGTCGACGCGAGATCGTGCTGCACTACCTTGCGCTTCCCGCCATCGTGGGCGTGGTCGCGGCGCTTTTGGGCACTGCGCTCGGCGTTGTGTTCTTTACCGAGCCCATGCGCAGCCTCTATTACGGTTCGTATAGCCTGCCGCCCTTCCAGGTGTACTGGAGCTGGGAGATCTTTGTGAAGTGCGCCGTGGTTCCCGCCGTCGCGCTCATCCTCATCACGCTGGTGGGTCTGCTTCGCAAAATGGGCAAGACGCCGTTGCAGTTCCTTCGTCACGAAGCGAGCGGCAAGTCGGGCACCAAGCGCGGCCTGCAGCTGCCGGAGCGCATGGGTTTTGTTTCCCGCTTCCGCCTGCGTATCTTCCTGCGCAACCTGGGCAACTTCGCCACGCTCTTCGTGGGCATTGCGTTTGCCTCGCTGCTGCTGCTCTTTGGCCTGGCGATTCTGCCCACGATGACGCACTACGCGGACAACCTCGAGACGAGCCTGGTCGCCGAGCACCAGTACACGCTCAAGGTGCCGCTGGAGCTCGAGGGCACCGCCGAGGAGCGCGAGCAGTGGTCGGCACTCGAGCGCCTGCAGTCGGTTGACGGCGCGCTGCTTTCCGCCGCCCAGGATGCCGATGATGAGCTTGACGATGC
>CAJKEF010000085.1 GCA_905198825.1 uncultured Collinsella sp.
GTACGCCTTAATCTTGGTAATTTATGCGTGCATGGTGGCATTGCAGCTTAATTCTTTCCCGATGTGGTTCTGTAGCCTCCGTGAGAACAGTTTCTTGGGCTTTTTCCCAGACCCGACGCTTCGGCTATCGGCAGAGGATGTCCTTCTATTTGGTAATGCAGAGGTCTTTCGCGGTCTGCTGTTCAACGTAGCCCCGTTGGCTCATGCATTGTTCTTTCCGTTCATCGCGGCTTGCATTGTGCCGCGCTTTGTCAGTTCGGGCTTTATTGAGGAACCGTGGGGGTTGTCGGAGGCTCGGGGAGGGAAGCGTGTGTGCGCTATCGTTGCGCGAGTGGTGCTGTCTTCTTTTGCCCTTTTGGGCGCGTTTATCCTGTCGAGTGTCGTTTTGTACTGTCTTAACTGCGTAATCGTTTTAGATGCTCAGCAGTATTTCAACCTGCATGTATTTTGCTATCGACTTGTTCTTGCTGCCGCTGCCTGCCTTGCATATGTGGTTTGTTGCGTAATCGTTGTTTCCTATTTTGGGGCCGGCTTCGGTCCGATTGGCATGCTGTTGCTTGTCAACGTCGTGGCGATCTACATACAGCTCGGGGCCAATTCCATGCTTCCGCTTCCAGCCTCGATGCTCATGTGGATTTGTGGCGTGACCCCGTTGGGGAATAGTCAATGCATTTCGATTCTAATTGACTGCCTAATAAACGTAGCAAGCGTTTTTGCCATCTGCTTTACCGTCGACCGATTGCGGTCGAGATTTCTTTGATTGTTTGTGAGGGATGACCATACCGAGCATACCAAATACAGGGGGGCGGGCACCGTGGCTGGTGTCCGCCCCCCCCTGGTTTAGGAGGCTTTAACTTGTGTGGCTTGCGAGCTAGCGCGCCTGCTTTACCTTGGCAGCAGCCTCGACAAATGACTTCCACAGGTTAAAGTCGGTCTCGAGCGTCTTCCACGTGTACTCAGGGTGCCATTGCACGCCTAGGCAGAAGGGTTGCCCCTCGACCTCGATGCACTCGGGAACGCCGTCGGTTGCCTTGGCGACCAAGCGCGTGCTCTTACCCAGACGATCGACGCAGCAGTGATGTGCCGAGTTGGTCTGGATCAGCCTGTGCCCGCCAACCGCGCGCTCCAGCAGCGAGCCCGGCATGACCTCGACAGGGTGCACGGGGTCGTTGAGCACGTGGGTGTGGCGCCACTGCGTGCGACCCTCGCGCGCACCCAGGCTCGGCACGTCCATGCACAGGGTGCCGCCGGTGGCGACGTTGAGCAGCTGCGTGCCGCGGCAGGTGGTAAAGAGCGGCTTTTTGGCGCGAAGCACCTCGTTAACCAGCTTAAACTCAAAACGGTCGCGAATCTCGCAGCACAGTGTGGGGTCGTAGGGGCGCTCGTCGCCCCAGCGCTTGGGATTGACATCGGGGCCGCCGGGAATGGCGATACCGTCAGCGATTTCTACGTAATGACGGATGACCTCAATGTCCTCGGTGATGGACATCTGCAGCGGCAGACCGCCGGCGGCAAGAATGGCGTCGACAAATACGCTCGCAATCTCCTCGTTGGGGGAGAGCGTCTCGCTCAAAAACGGCTTTGCCTCTTCCCAACGCGGCGCGACGAGGATGAGCGGACGGTCGACGGGGGCGACGTCGACGTGCGGAGTGTAGGACGATGAGGTGCGGGTTCCGATCATGGGTGCGGCTTTCGAATCCGGGTGGACATGGCACAGGGGTGGCGCGGGACAAACGTTACTGATGAATTTGCCCGCGTGGCAATTGGGTTAGTGGCCCTTAATGGAGTTGAGGAAGTCCTGGGCGCGCTTGGTCTGGGGGTGGTCGAAGAACTCGTCGGGCGTGCCGGTTTCCACGATCTGGCCGTCGGCCATAAACACGACACGGTCGGCCACGCGGCGGGCGAAGTTCATCTCGTGCGTGATGACGATCATCGTCATGCCCTGCTGGGCCAGACGGACCATGACCTCGAGCACCTCGTTGATCATCTCGGGATCAAGAGCGCTCGTGGGCTCGTCAAAAAGCATGGCCTTGGGCTGCATGGCAAGCGAGCGGGCGATGGCTACGCGTTGCTGCTGGCCGCCCGAGAGCTGTGCGGGCACCTTATCGGCCTGCTCGGCAACGCCCACGCGGCCCAGCAGGTCCATGGCACGCTCACGAGCTTCGTCCTTGGAGACGCCCAGCACATCGACCGGTCCCAGCATGACGTTCTGCAGTACGGTCATATGTGCAAACAGGTTGAACTGCTGAAATACCATGCCCAGCTCGGCACGCATGCGGGCAAGATCCTTGCCTTCCTGCGGCAGGGGCTCGCCCTCGATGAGGATCTCGCCCGAGTCGATGGTTTCCAGGCGGTTGATGGTGCGGCACATGGTCGACTTGCCCGAGCCCGAGGGTCCGATCACAACGACGACCTCGCCGCGGTCGACCGAGAGATTGATGTCGTTGAGAACGTGCAGATCGCCGTAGTGCTTATCGACGTGCCTGAGCTCGATCAGCGGCTGATTGCCGGTGGAAGAGGTGCTCTGTGCCATGGTGCTCGGCTCCTTATGACTCGAAATGGTAAAGCGTTAGCGGATGATGGTCGCGCCGGTCTTGTGCGAAACGTAGACAGCGGCCTTGTTAATCGCGACGTTGATGAGGATGTAGATGACCGCGATCACCAGGTAGACCGATACGAGGGCATCGTAGTTGGTAATGAGCACGCGGGCGTTTTGCATGAGGTCGGGGTAGCTCACCACATAGGCGACGGTGGTGTCTTTGACTACGACCACAAGCTGCGAAATCAATGACGGAATGATAAACCGGATAGCCTGCGGCAACACGATTTTAAAGGTGATTTTAGCCTTGGAGAGACCGAGCGCCTGGGCCGCCTCGACCTGACCGCGCGGCACGGCATTGACGCCGGCGCGGAAAATCTCGGCCAGCACGCCGGCCGCAGCGAGCGCGACGGGAAGCGTGAGCATCCAAAACGACGGCAGCGCGATCTTGTACTGGGGCAGCACCAAAAAGAAGAAGTAGATGAACAGCAGGCTCGGCACGCCGCGGAAGAAATCGGTGAGTACGCGGCAGACCAGCTGCAGCGGCTTAATGTCGCTGGTGCGGCCGAGCATAAGGGCTAAGCCCAGTGCCAGCGCAATGGCGCCAGCGGTGAGTGCGACTTTAACGGTGCCCTCAAAGCCTGCAAGCAGGAACTTCCAGGTGGTGAGGTGCGTAAAGAAAAACCAATAGTGAACCGAAAGCTGGCCGGTCACATAAAAGCGCTGCAACACGAGGACGACGAGCGCGGCGACGGCAACAAGCGAGATGGCGGTGCCGATGCGAATCTTGGCGCGCATCTTGGGGCCGGGAGCCTCGTAGAGCGCATCGCGCATGGTGAGCGCGGAGGTGGAGTGCTTGCTCATCGGAGGATCCTCACCTTCTTATCGATGTAGTTGCCAATGTGGCTCACCACAAAGGCCGTGCCCAGGTAGCCGAGCGCCGAGATAAAGAACGCGGCGACGCCGCCGAGCGAGCGCGTGTTGATAAAGCTCACCACGCCGGTGAGCTCCTGCGGTTTAAGCGGCACCTGGCTGCCGAGCGCGGTGGTGAGCATGACGGCGATAAAGAGGTTGGTCATGGGCAGCACGCTCGAGCGCAGCGCCTGCGGAATCACGATCTTGGCGAGGATACGGCTGAAGCTCATGCCCAGCGAGCGGGCGGCTTCCACCTGGCCGACGCCGACGGTGTTGATGCCGCTCATAAAGTTCTCGGAGCCAAAGGCCGAGCCCAAAAGGACCGTGGCGACGATAACGCAGGTACGATAGGGCAGGACGACCTTGAGCGGCGGCAGCGCATAGACGACGATGATGAGCAGCGCAATGCCGGGGATGTTACGGAAGACCTGGACATACAGGTCGCCAAAGACGCGCAGCGGCTTGAGCGGCGACACGCGCATCACAGTGACGGCAACGGCCAGCACCATGGCGATGGCAAACGACTCAAGTGTCATGCCCCAGGTTGCTAGCAGGGCGTCGATATAGTTCTGGCCATAGAGCGACCAGAGCTCGGAGAGACTCATGCGGACCTCCTGCCGGTAAGGAAAGGGGCTCCCGTGTGTACGGAAGCCCCGACAACTCTGTGAGGAAACAGTTTACCGCAATAAAGCGCATCGTGCGTTTCCATATGGTTTCGTTGCGGCCGTTACCAGGCTCGCTGCCTAGGCGCCGATCTCGGGCAGCTCGGGAACATTGGTGTCGCCCGTACGGTCGCCGATGCAGATCTGCCACAGCTCAGTCCAGGTGCCGTCGTCCTCGATCTTCTTAAGGAAGTCGTTGACAAAGGCGACGCCGTCGGAATCGAGCGGCAGGCCAATGCCATAGGGCTCCTTGCTGCCGAAGGGCTTGCCGGCGATCTTGTACTTACCGGGCTCGCGGACCAGGGCGCTCTGCTGCATGTTGTTATCGATGACGTAGGCGTCAACACGGCCCTGCTGGAGTGCCTGACGGGCCTCCTCGTCGGTCTTGAACTCCTGCTGGCTGGCCTTGGGGGCGAACTCCTCCAGGATGGCAGGGCCGTTGGAGCCGGACTGGACGGCGACGTTCTTGTCAGCCAGGTCGTCGACGCTCTTGATGTCGTTGTTATCGGCGAGCACTAGGATAGCCTGCTGGGTGTAGTAGTAGGGACCGGCAAAGGAGACGAGCTTCTTGCGCTCATCGGTAATGGTGTAGGTGGCGAAGACGGCGTCGACCTGGCCGTTCTGCAGGACAGACTCGCGCGTGTCCGAGGTCACCTGGGTGATCTCGACCTTGTTCTCGCCCAGAATGTAGTTGGACAGGAGCTGCGCGATGCCGGCATCGAAGCCGCGGGTCTGACCGTCTTTCTCGTTGAGGAGGGAGAAGAGCGTAGAGGTCTGAACGCCACCGATCTTAAAGACACCGGCGTCCTTGACGGCCGTGGCCCAGGTGCTGGCGGCGATGGCGTCGTCATCGGCCTTGGGGCCGTCGTTGACGAGCTTGTCGAATGCCTTGGCATCGAGCGTGGTGGAAGCCTCGGTATCATTGGAGCCCTTGGGGGAGCCGGCGGCGGAACCCTTGTCAGCCTCGGCGCTGGTGTCAGAGCAGCCGGCAAGACCAAGGCCGGCGACGGTTGCGAAGGTGGCGGCAACGAAGCCGCGGCGGTCGAGAACGACCTGCTGGGAGAGGTTCTTGCTCATGGTAGAACACCTTTCTCAATAAAATCCCTAGCGGTTGAGTAGAGTTATACCCTATCGCGCTCAAATGGGTCAACACGAAATAACTCAGAAACATACTTACCTTATGGGTTATTCTACCTACCAAAAAGGGATAGGCACCTTTGTGGTGGTTCTGGCCGGTGCAGCGGCATGCCTTGATGCTTTGTCTCAATCTGTAACATCTGGACGGTCAAAAGGTCCCTATCTGTTACAGATTGAGACAAAGGTCTGGGACTACGACGTCTTATCTCGATCTGTAACAGTTAGACGGGAATTCAGGCCATAGATGTTACAGATTGAGATAATCGCGTCGCGAAAATTAAAACCTCCGCAGGGACGCTTGCCTTGCGGAGGTTTTCTTACTCGTTGAGTAGTCTCGCGGCTTCGGCGGCCACGTTCTCGACCGTCATGCCGTTCTGCGCGAGCAACTCGTTAGGGTCGTAGCGGTCGGGGAAGCCCTTGGCGATGCCGAAGGTGCGCGTGCGCAACGGCGTGCATGCCAGATAACATGCTACGCGCTCGCCCCAGCCACCGTCCAAGATGCCGTCCTCGAGGGTGACGACAACGCGA
>CAJKEF010000086.1 GCA_905198825.1 uncultured Collinsella sp.
GACAGCTTGCAGGCGCCCTCGTAGGCGTTGTTGTCCAGGAAGTGGTACTCGGGGATGGCGCCGGCGATGGCCTGCTCTACCATGCGCTTCGCGACGGCCGTATCAGTCGGCGGAGTCAGGCGCATATCGACCCAGACCTTGGCGCGGTCGGGCACGACATAGGGGCGATATCCGCCCTCGATTTGGCCAAACGTGATGGTCGAAGGCCCCAGTTCATCGTGCGCGGGCAGCGCCATAAACGCGCGACGGAGCGAACACACGACCTCGGCCATGGCGGCGACGGCATCCGCGCCCTTCCAGGGCTGGCTCGCATGCGCCGTCACGCCAGTCATTTCAATTTCGAACCACGTACGCCCCTTGTGCGCCACCTGGATCTGTCCGTCGGTGGGTTCGGTGTCCAGCACCCATTCACGCGAGCCGACCCAGCCGGCATCGATCGCGGCCTCTGAGCCGCGCATAAAGTCCTCCTCGTCGACCGAGCAGATGAGCGAAAAGCCGCGGCGGGGCAGCTCGCCTTCTGCCGCCACGCGCTCGAGTGTATGGACCAGTGCGGCAATGGCGCAGGCCAGGCCACCCTTCATATCGCAGGCGCCGCGGCCATAGAGTTTATCGTTGCGCACGATCGCTCCGAGCGGCGGAATGTCCGCGTCCCAGCCATCGCCCAGCGTAACGGTATCCATATGGCAGATATAGACGAGTCGCGGCTCGTCGCTTTGGCCCGGCACGGTGACCATAAGGTTGCGGCGCCCGGGGAGTACTTCGAGCTCTGCAATCTGCACGGCATCGAGTACCGGATGGCTCAGCTGCGCCAACTGTTCCTCAACCAACGCTTTGATATGCCGCTCAATTTCATCCTCATACGCGCCCGGGTCTGAGCTGTCGATTCGCACAAGCTCCTGCGCAAGCCGCCAGGCAAAGTCCTTGTCAACCATATGCAACCTCACAATCAGTCTGCTTTCCAAACCGATTGTAAGCCTCCTAAGAGATCCGCGGTGTGCGCGCAGCAGTATTTACCGTTCGCAGGCCGAGCCAGCGCGTTTGCCGTCCGAGCGGGTTCACAAACGGCGCAGTGGGTACGTAGCCTCTATGGACGACATGCTGTGCGACATATCTGCCTTTCGGTATCACCGGATACCTCCACAGGTCTTGGCGATAATGCCGGACCTGCCCGAGTCTGCGGACGATCCGCGCAAGGAGCGCCTTTGCGAGCATCCGCTCGTCACGCATTTTCTGGGCATCCCGTTGCACGTTTTGGCGCAGGGAAGCTGCGGACGTAAGGGCGATCGCATTGTCAGGCATGTTTGGAACGGGGAGAGGCCGTTTGGCTCCGTGCGGCAGACAGAGTTTGGCCTCGATGCCGCGTCCCCACTCTTTACCCTGCTGACCCTGGCCTCCTCGGTCTCAAACGAGCGTCTAATCATGTGCATGTATGAGATGTGCGGCACCTTTGCCGTGTGCAAGATTGCGCCTCAGGTAAAGTCGGCACTTGTGCAGGCGTATGGGGGCCGGTGGGGTGACGCGCAGTTGGGCTGGGAAAACGTAAAGGATGTCTCGGGGAATCCAACGGACTTGTGGAAACGACCGCCCTTGATCGAGCTCTCTGAGCTTACGGAGTACGTCGATAAGATCCGGGGGCTCCGCGGCGCTAAATCGTTCACACGTGCCGCGAAATGCATTACAGGGATGGCGGCATCGCCGCTCGAGGTCCAGGCATCGATGCTGTTTGGTCTTTCGAGGTTACGCGGCGGCGAAGGGCTGCGCCTTACCAATAACGTTGAGATTCGTATGACGCGCGGCGCCCGCCTGATTTCGGGGCTCGATAGGCGCTATGCCGATATCCTGCTGGCAAATAAGGACGGCAGCCGAGAGTGTCTGGTTGAATGCCAGGGTAAAGCCATACACGGATCCATAGAATCCAAGATCTCTGACTCCGACCGAACGACGGCCTTGCAGGCGATGGGATATCCCGTCGTTTTGATGACCTATGGCCAGCTGGCCGACTCCGATGCCTTCCGCGTGGTGATGGAGCTCATCATGTCCTATCTCGATGCGCCGCTGAAAGGCAAGACACCGCGGCAGCAGGAGCTCGAACGCCGGCTTCGTGAGGAGATATTTATCGATTGGTCGGGAATGTAGTCGTGCAGGTGGAAAACGGCCGCATGAACTAGAGTTTTGGGCGCGAAAAAGGGTTCAGCTTCGCCTTGGAATTGGCTTTAAAATTGCTATCCAGAATAAGTTATTTCGGAAAATCGACAGTCATCTTACATTCGGCACATAGAGATCGATTTTTACCTACTAAAGTCCCTGATAAAGCTGTTTATCAAAGCGGGTGCGCTCAGTAATTTGGGTATGACTGTCGATTATCCGAAAAAACTTGTTCTGGGTAGCATTATCAAAACCAGCCGGAGCAAAGAAATCGGCCCCCGTTTCGCGAAAACGGGGGCCGAATGGGCTTCATGGCCTGCCTGGCAGGCTTGGCGCCGGCGCTATTTGATCACGCGTACGCGATACATCGACGGAATCTGCTTGAGCGCCTCGATTGTGCTGCTGTCCAGGTGCTCGTCGGTGTCGAACATGGTGTAGGCGTTCTCGCCGGCGGACTCGTTGGTCATACGCTGCACGTTGGCGTTGTCCTTGGCGAGAATGGCCGTGATCTGGCCGATCATGTTGGGCACGTTGGCGTGCAGGCAGGCGATGCGGCTCGCGGCGCGCGCCTTGCCCATGCTGCAGGCGGGGTAGTTGACGCTGTGCGCGATGTTGCCGTTCTCCAGGTAATCCTTGAGCTCGCTGATGGCCATGTCGGCGCAGTTGGCCTCGGCCTCGCCAGTGCCGGCGCCCGAGTGCGTGGTGATAAACGTATTGGGCATCTTGACGGTCTTGGGCGTGGCAAAGTCGCAGCTAAACCAGCTCAGCCTGCCCTCGCGCAGGGCGGCGTCGACGGCGTCCTCGTCAATGATGGTTTCGCGCGCGTAGTTGATCAGCACGGCGTCGGGTGCCAGCAGGTTAATCTGCTCGGTGCTGATCATGCCGATGGTGTCGGCCTTGCTGGGTACGTGCACGGTGAGGTAGTCGCAGCCGCGGCACAGATCCTCGAGCGTGCCCACGCGCTGCACCTCGCGGCTCAGCACCCATGCGTGTTCGACGGAAATGAACGGATCGTAGCCGTAGACGTCCATGCCCAGGTCGACGCAGGCGTTGGCGACCTTGGAGCCCACGTTGCCCAGGCCGATGACGCCGATGCGCTTGCCCTTGAGCTCGCGGCCCACAAAGGCCTTCTTGGCCTTCTCGGCATCGACCTGAATCTCGGGGTCGTCGGCGTTGTCGCGCACCCAGTTCATCGACTGCACTACGCCGCGGCTCGAAAGCACCAGCATGCCCAGGACGAGCTCCTTGACGGCGTTGCTGTTAGCGCCGGGGGAGTTAAAGACGACGACGCCCTTCTTGGCGTACTCCTCGACGGGGATGTTGTTGACGCCGGCGCCGCAGCGGGCGATGGCGCGGATGCCCTCGGGCAGCTCGTATCCGTGCAGGTCGGTCGAGCGCATCAGGATCGCGTCGGCCTCCTCGGCGGTGCTTACAAACTCGTAGCCCTCGCCAAACTCGACTTTGCCGTCTTTAGTGATGTCGTCGATGGTCTTAATCTTGCGCATGGAAAAACTCCTTAGCAGGTTTAAATCTAAACAGGGTGGTCTGAGGTGGCTGGTCGGCCCGCGTGTTGCGGGCTAGTTAGATCGCGGACTCAAACTATGCTGCGCTTCGAAGTCCTTCATGTACGAGGCCAGTGCCTGCACGTCCTCCATGGTTACGGCGTTGTAGACGCTGGCGCGCATACCGCCCACCAGGCGATGGCCCTTGACGTTTTGAATCTGGTGCTCGGCCGCGCCTGCGACAAAGGCCGCATCGAGCTCGGCGTCGCCGGTGCGGAAGGTGACGTTGGCGATGGAGCGGCTATCGGCCTGCGTGGTGCCATGGAACAGCTCGTTGTGCTCGAGAAGGTTATAGAGCAGGTTGGCCTTGGCCCAGTTGCGCTCGGCCATGGCGGCAAGTCCGCCGGTTTGCTCCACCCAACGGAACACCTTGCCGCACACATAGATGCCAAAGGTGTTGGGCGTGTTGAGCATGGAGCCCTTGGCGGCCTGGGTCTTGAGGTCCAGGTACTGCGGCGTCTGCGCAAAGGCGGGGCCATCTGCGATGAGGTCGTCGCGCACGATGACCACGGTCACACCCGCAGCGCCGGCGTTTTTCTGCGCGCCGGCGTAGATGAGCCCGTAGCGCTCGACGTCGAGCGGTTGCGACAGAAAGCAGCTCGAGACATCGGCGACTAGCGGCACATCGCCGCAGTTGGGCAGCTCGTGGTACATGGTGCCAAAGATGGTGTTGTTCTGGCAGATGTAGACGTAGTCGAGCCCGTCGCCCGCGGCCTCGGCGGCAATGCGCGCGTTGATGTCGGCCATGTCGGGGATGCGGTCGAATTTGGTGTCCTCGGAGCTCGCGAGCAGCACGGCCTCGCCGTACTTGGCGGCCTCTTTGTACGCCTTGTTGGCAAAGTTGCCGGTCACGATGTAGCCGGCGCGGCCGCGGCGCATGAGGTTCATGGGGATGCCCGCAAACTGCAGCGTGGCGCCGCCCTGCAAAAACAGGACACGGTAGTTGTCGGGGATGCTCAGCAGGCGGCGCAGGGTTGCCTCGGCGTCGTCGATGATCTGCTGGTACATGCTAGATCGATGGCTCATCTCGAGCACGGACATGCCGCAACCGCGGTAGTCCATCATCTCGTCGGCGATCTCGGCGAGCACGCTTGTAGGCAGTGCGGCCGGGCCAGCTGAGAAGTTGTGCACACGTGCCATCTTCTAGTTCCCCTCGTAGTCGTTTGAACGTTCGGGATACTTTAGCACAGTGGAGCGCCAGGCGCGACCGCATCACGGTAAAACTCGAGTGCGCTGCTATGATTTACAGGATGGTTACATGGGGGAGGGGTGACCTTACCTGATGGCTCGCATCCGATCCGCCTCTGCCTTTGCTTGTTTCCAGGGTCGAATGCGGCCGTTTACGAGGCCATCGTAGCCACGCGTGATGGCGCACTGGATGCGATCTTCGCGTTCCCGCATAGAGGCAGCGCGGCGCTGCGCCAGTTGCCTTTGGCTCCATATTTACCTCAAGGCTTCAGAGGCTTTGTTGCGCAATAAATTTGACTTCGATCCGTTTGCCGCGCAGCCAAAGCGCCTCACCTCTCATTTGTTGCCGTCTGTGGGAGCGTGCCCCTCGTTTATCCTCTCTAGACCTCACGACCCGGTACTTAAACGGTATGATTGAAAGGCATGTTTGCATCGACCCGATGCGAATAAAAAGGCCCGAACCCTTGGAGTGTGTCCTGTGGATAACACCGACAAAATATCGCTGGGAGGCGTGCTCACGCGCGAGCAGTTTTTGCTGCCCGAGATGCGCATCGTAGCCGCGCTGCGCTTGGACGGTGTGAGCGATGACGACATCATCGCACGCGTTAAGCACGACAACCTGTTTCAGTATCCCACCGAGCGCATGCTGGCCAATCGCGCCAGCGTGTGCCTGCGCCGCTTTGATGCCGTGGCGCTCGACGAGGCGCAGTGCACTGCCCGCGGTATCGACAAAGATGCTGCCGACCAAGCGGCCATGCGCATTATGGACCTGATCGCCAACGGCATGCCCGATCAGGCGGCCCAGGCAAACCTATTTGCCATGATGTGTCGCTACACCATGGTTCGCGAGCTCATCCAGGTGGAGATC
>CAJKEF010000087.1 GCA_905198825.1 uncultured Collinsella sp.
GCTCGGAGATATTCGTGTTGGACAGCGTAAACACCACCACAAACGACAGGCACGCCGCCATAAAGGTCACGAGCACCACGACCGAATTGATAATCGTAAAGTTCGCCTCATAGTTCTCCCAATGCTCGGCCGTGCTCGAAATCGTGAGCCAACCGTCACTCTTAATCTTCTTGCTAAACGCAATCTGGTCAGAAGATGAGCCCTTAAGCAGCACAAAGACGCCGTTAAGGCGCACGCTTCGACCGAACGCGCGCTCATAGGTGCCCTGCGTCATGTAAAGCGTGTTGCCCAGATAGTTAAGCGAAATGTCGCTGACTTTGACCTTGGCGACATTGAGCGACGAATCCTGGACGTGCGCCGTATCGCCCGGTTGAATCCCCAGCACCAGCTGTGAACTCTTACTCAGATACACGTCTCCGTCACGCAAAGACAGCGGTTCTTTGGACTCATCCTCCAAGCGCACGTAATCGCCCAAGTCACCCGTGCGGTCGTCGGGAATCACGATGAGCTGCACGGTCTCGCTCTTGCCGCCAAACGTAAAGGTGACGTTGTCGGTCATAATCGGCAGCGTCGAAGTCACGGTCACGTTGGAATCATTGGCCGCGCTGCGCTCATCCAACGCCGCGCACGTCTGCGAAAAATCGTCGGGATTGGCGACCGCCAGCAGATCGTAGCGTGTGATGTGGCCGTACTGCTTGGGCGAAAGCGCCACCGACGTATCGCGGATGCCCATGCCGCAGATCACGAGCGCCGTGCAGCCGGCGATACCGAAGATGGTCATAAAGGCGCGCTTTTTGTAGCGGAACAGGTTACGTGCTGCCACCTTGTTCAAAAAGCCCATGCGGCGCCAGATAAAGCCGATGCGCTCAAGCAAGATGCGAGAGCCGGCGCGTGGGGCCTTGGGACGCATGAGCGAGGCCGGGGTCTCGGCCATCTCGTGGCGGCAGGCGATAATCGTGGCGCCCACCACGCCCACGGCAAACAGCGCCACCGACACGAGCGACGACACGATGTCGTACGAGAGCAGCATCTGGGGCAGCGAGTACATGTCGTCGAACACCGTAAACAGGAACAGCGGCAGGCCCACAAATCCGATGATGTTGCCGAGCACGCCGCCGATCAGACATGCCCACAGCGCATAGTCCACGTATTTGGACAGGATGCGCTCGCGTGAATAGCCAAGCGCCTTGTACAGGCCAATAAGCGTGCGCTCCTCCTCGACCATGCGCGTGGCGGTGGTAAGACTGATGAGCACAGCGACGACAAAGAAGATAAATGGGAAAACCGTGGCGATGGCCTCGATCGAAGAACTGTCGCTCTCGACGCTCGAGTAGCTTGCGATGTTACCGCGGTCCTGAATGTACCAGGTGCATTCGCCCAGATCGGAAAGCTCGGCGCGGGCATCGGCAAAATGCTGGTCGGCGGCGGCGCGGCGCTGGTCCAACTCGGCCTGAGCCTGGACGCGCTCCTCGCTGCCCTCGGCCATACGGTTGATGTTATCCTGCTCGATCCCAAAGAGCATGGCGGCCTGACGCTCGGCCGTATCCAAGCTTGTCGGCGTGTCAACCGTCAACTCCTGGACGCGCGCCTTCTCACGCTCCTCGCGGATCTTCTCGATATTGCCTTTGACCTCGTTGATCTTTGTCGTGTAGGCATCTGAATAGGAGTTAAGACTCTTGGCTCCCTCGACGATCACGTGGACTGCGGAGTAGGAAGAAGATGTCGCGGCATCCTCGCTCACATAGAACTTATAGTCCGCAGCCGAAGCAGCGCGAAAGGCGTTGACTGTCGAGTCGGAGCTCACGTCGGTAGGATCGAGGACCTCGGCCGTAATGGTGTAATCGCCCGCGGCAAACTGATCCTTGGCACTTTGGTTGGACGAGCTCGCGTCATTGGCGGCAAAACTCACCGTATCGCCGAGCTTTTTGCCCGAAGCCTTCAGGAACTTCGAAGTCACCGCGACCTCATCGGCGCTCTCGGGCAAATCGCCGTTCACGAGCACTGGCTGATCGATGTTCTCCTTGGAGAGACTCTGCACGACCACGCGTTCGCGCGTTGTGCCCACGGCGGTGTAGGCGGTCTCGGTGTAGATGCCCTCGGCCGTCTCGACGCCGTCGACCTCTTGGATAGCCGCAAGATCGTCGCGCGTAAGGCCATAGGTCGACTGCACGTTGATGTCATAGACATTCTGCTGATCAAAATAGGCGTCGACCGAATCGCACAGGTCCTCGCAGCCCGCCTTGAGGCCGCACATCACGCTCACGCCGAGCGCGGTGATCACGACGATAGACAAGAAACGTTTGAGGCTGCCGCGAATCGTGCGGTAGATGCCACGGCGAAAAACCGTCGGCACCATATCGTTTGAGCTTTGAGCGGTACGGTAGGTCGCGAACTCCCGGTCGCGGCCCGCGTGCTCCGTATCGTGGTTTTGGCTGTTTTGGCGATCCTGGTCCATGGGCGCTACCACTCGATCGTCTCGATAGGCACGGGATTTTGCTGGACCGTCTCGCTCTCCACGCGACCGTTCTTAAAGCGAATCAAGCGATCGGCCATGGGCGCCAGCGCGGAGTTGTGGGTGATGATAATGACCGTGATGCCTTGCTTGCGGCAGGTATCCTGCAGCAACTGCAAGATCTGCTTGCCGGTTTTGTAGTCGAGCGCACCCGTGGGCTCGTCGCACAGAAGCAGCTTGGGATTCTTGGCCAGCGCGCGGGCGATGGACACGCGCTGCTGCTCGCCGCCCGAAAGCTGCGCGGGGAAGTTGGCAAGGC
Source organism: uncultured Collinsella sp. (assembly GCA_905198825.1). Taxonomy (GTDB): domain Bacteria; phylum Actinomycetota; class Coriobacteriia; order Coriobacteriales; family Coriobacteriaceae; genus Collinsella. The sequence continues at coordinate 2,772 of CAJKEF010000087.1, forward strand.
GCTCGCCCAGGCCAACCTGGCAAAGCGTTTGCTCGGCATCGAGCGAATCGGGGCAGATTTGCGCCGCGAGCTCGACGTTTTCGAGCGCCGTCAAGTTGGGAACCAAATTGTAGAACTGGAAGACAAAGCCGACGTCGGCGCGGCGGTATTCCACGAGCTGCGCCTCGTTGGCAGAGCTCACGTCGCGCCCGTCCACCGTCACAGTTCCGGAGGTTACCGTATCCATGCCGCCCAGAATGTTGAGAGCCGTGGTCTTGCCGGCACCCGAAGCACCCAAAATGATGGCGAGCTCGCCGCGCTCGACCGTAAAGCTCGCGCCGTCGAGCGCATGAATGCGGGCGTCGCCCTCGCCGTATGCTTTGATGACGTCTTTGAATTCGATATAGGCCATCGATCAATTCCCATCTGGTCGGATAACTCTTTAGTATTACCCATTTCCCACCGACCAAAAAGGGACAGGTTTATTTTGGCAGGTTTTATATGGGGAAACGGCAGCTATAGATGAGGCGCCGGGGAGGCAGAGAAATCATCAACGGGGTCAGGCCGACCGCCAAACACAACGCACGCATCTCTATCTGTCAGCCAAATCATTCGAACAGCTGTTCGTTTCTATGATATGATTCCACTATCTAAGCAGGCCAATTCGCAGAAAGGCGGCCAACATGGCGTTCGACTTTAAGAAGGAATGCAAGGAGCTCTACAAACCTGCAAGCAAGCCGAGTATCGTAACTGTCCCGCCTATGAGCTACGTTGCCGTTCGCGGAAAGGGCGACCCAAATACCGAAGGTGGCGAGTATCAAAACGCCCTGCCGCTGCTTTACGGCATCGCCTATACCGTCAAGATGTCGAAGAAAGGCTCAAGGAGTATCGAGGGCTATTTCGACTTTGTGGTACCGCCGCTCGAGGGTTTCTGGTGGCAAGACTCCCCGAGCGGCGACATCGATTATGTACGCAAGGACGATTTCAACTTTATCTCGTGCATCCGCCTGCCCGATTTCGTCAGCCGAGATGATTTTGACTGGGCAGTCGCGGAGGCCACGACCAAAAAGAAACTGGACTTTTCTGCCGTCGAGCTGCTTAAAGTTGATGAAGGTCTCTGCGTTCAATGCATGCATACCGGACCCTATGACAGCGAGCCGGCAACCGTAGACGCTATGTATGAATACGCGACCGAGCAGGGCTATGTCCCCGACTTCTCAGACACCCGCTTACATCACGAAATCTATCTCTCCGATCCGCGCAAATGTGCACCGGAGAAACTTAAGACTGTGGTTCGTCATCCTATCAAGCGCGCTGAATAGCGTGGAGCGTCATTTCACGCGCTAGATTTTAAGCCAGTCAACCAGCCGCCTCCTAGGCCGTCCGGTAATTATCTAGACGCGGCCCGTCGCATCTTATAAGTTTGTTTTGCTAAAGCTGGAAAGCCTCTCAACGATGCGCAACTCCAGCTCTTTTTCTATCAAGAGGCTTAAATGAAATACCGGAAGTCGCGGATATCAATCAACGAACAAATAGCACTATTGACAGAAAACAAGGGTCTTAAGTGCTCTGATCAAAGCGAACTCGAGCGAGCTTTGGTCGAAGTCGACCACTACAGACTGTCGGCCTACTGGTTTCCCTACAAAACCAAATGCAAGTCCGGGATTACCATCTTTCGCGAAGGCACAGCATTCGAAGCCATCATCTACACGTATGAATTTGACCGAGCCCTCCGGCAGTTAATGTTTGATGCGGTCGGCAGAATTGAGATCTACCTCAGAAGCAGAATTGCCTATCTTGCCCCTGAGGAACGCGGGCCTTTCTGTTACCCAGATGTCGCCATAACGAGGCTCGACTCGGCATGTCCATCGCGCTTTGCGCCGCGCTGGGATACGCCGCCGTCTTTGGCAGCGCCACCAATACGCTGCTCGCACCCATCCTGATTGGCTGCGAAGTCTTCGGTTTCGGTAATCTGCCGGCGTTCTTCATCGTCTGCGTCGCGGCTTACCTGTTCAACATGGATAAGTCGATCTATGCCCTGCAGAAGCGGGCGTAGATGGATGTCCAAGCAGGTGGTCTCAACCGGAAACGGCGTCCCACTCTGAGGCTGTATTCCGGGACACGGTTTCCGCTTGGAATGCCATTCGGAAAGCGCATCCCATTCTTTCACGGCGTCTTGGCTATGCAAAGTGCCCTGGCGCTATTCCTCGTACGCGCCCTCAAGCCGAAGCAGCCACTCCTTGCGGTCAAGCCCGCCGGCATATCCGTTGAGCGATCCGTCGGCCGCCACCACGCGATGGCACGGCACGATAATCGAAACTGGATTACGCGCGACCGCAGCCCCCACCGCACGGGGGGACACAACGGGCGCCTCGTTTCCCGGCACCCGATGGCGGGCGGCGACACGCTGGGCGATCTCGCCATACGTAGCGACCTCACCACGCGGAATAGAAAGCAGCTCGTACCAAACTTCACGCTGAAACGCCGTACCGATCATATGCAACGGCGGCGTAAACCGAGGCTCCTGCCCTGCAAAATAAGCATTCAGCCAAGCCCAGGAACACTCAAGCACCGAAGAGGCCGCACCATTTGCCGGATTCGCCGACGACATGCCGCCAATACCGGAAACCGCGTCGGCGCCTTCAACATGTTCGGAGTCTTCCCGTAGAAGCGTGGAGCCAAAATGCTCCTGCCCCTCAAACCAAAGTCCCGTCAGACCGCGGCCATCAGCGGCAAGCAAGATTTCGCCCAAAGGCGAAGCAAACGTCGTCGTGACCACCAGCGGCTCCTTTCAAAACTCCGCACCATAATACCGCGAATTGTGCAGACAACCCCAATCGACCCCAAAGTCACCCAAGGCAGCAGGCGCAAAGCGCCGAGGCCGCCGCTGGGACCAGAGCCCGCAACAGCCGCGCGCCCCCACATCAGCCCAGCGGCCTCAACCAATAACGGCCCCATCGTAGGCCGCCTGCAGCAGCGTCACCGCAGGCGG
>CAJKEF010000088.1 GCA_905198825.1 uncultured Collinsella sp.
GAGGGCGGAGGCGAGCTGGCAAAGCAGCTGCTGCGCGACACCTACGATGTCGCCTATCCCGGCGTCGTGGCCATCTACCTCACGGGTGCTCCGCGCCCCGGCGTCGGCCCGCACGACGTGGCGCTCGCCATCATCCGCGCCGTCTTTGCCAAGGGCTACGTTAAGAACAAGGTCATGGAGTTTGTGGGCCCCGGCATCGCGAGCATGACGACTGACTACCGCAACGGCGTCGACGTCATGACTACCGAGACCACCTGCCTTTCCTCCATCTGGGCAACTGACGAGGACACGCACGCATTCCTGGCCATGCACGGCCGCGGCGACGACTACCGCGAGCTCAAGCCCGCCGATGTCGCCTACTACGACAGCTGCGTCGAGGTCGATCTGTCGAGCATCAAGCCCATGATCGCGCTGCCGTTCCATCCTTCCAACGGCTTTGAGATCGAGGAGCTCAACGAGAATCTCGAGGACATCCTGCACGAGGTGGAACTCGAGGCCGCCAAGATCGGCGAGGGCAAGACGCACTTTAGCCTGCTCGACAAGATCGTCGACGGCAAGCTGCACGTGCAGCAGGGCGTTATCGCCGGCTGCTCGGGCGGCAACTACGACTCCGTGGTCCAGGCTGCCCGCGTGCTCAAGGGCGCCAACACCGGCTGCGGCGAGTTTTCGCTGTCGGTCTATCCCACAAGCCAGCCCGTGGCGCTCGAGCTCACGCGCCGTGGCTACATTTACGACCTTATGGAGGCCGGTGCGATCGTGCGCACGGCGTTCTGCGGCCCGTGCTTTGGCGCCGGCGACACGCCCGCCAACAACGGCCTTTCGATCCGCCACACCACGCGCAACTTCCCCAACCGCGAGGGTTCCAAGCCGGGTAATGGCCAGCTGAGCGCCGTGGCCCTGATGGACGCCCGCTCCATTGCAGCGACGGCTGCCAACGGCGGCGTCCTGACGCCGGCGACCGACCTGCCCGAGGAGACTTGGGACGAGGCCTGCGAGTACACCTTTGACGACGCGCCGTACAAAAAGCGCGTGTACTGGGGCTTTGGCAAGGCGGAGCCGGCCGACGAGCTGGTCGAGGGCCCCAACATCAAGCCGTGGCCCGCGATGGAACCGCTCGGCGACGATATCCTGCTCAAGGTGTGCTCCAAGATCATGGACCCGGTTACCACGACCGACGAGCTCATCCCCTCGGGCGAGACGAGCTCCTTCCGCTCCAACCCGCTGGGTCTGGCCGAGTTTACGCTCAGCCGCCGCGATCCGGCCTACGTGGGTCGCTCCAAGGAGGTCGACGCCGTGGAGAAGCGCCGCGTTGCCGGCGAGGCAGCAGGCGACCTGGCGGCACTCGATGCCGAGCTTGCCGACGTGTTTGAGGCACTGGTCAGCGCGGGTGTAGCGGCCGATGCCAAGGCGACCGAGTACGGTTCCATGCTCTACGCCAAGAAGCCTGGTGACGGTTCTGCCCGCGAGCAGGCCGCGAGCTGCCAGCGCGTGATTGGCGGCCTGGCCAACATCGTCCACGAGTACGCCGCCAAGCGCTATCGCTCCAACGTGATGAACTGGGGCATGGTGCCCTTCCAGATGGAGGCCGAGCCCAACTTTGAGGTGGGCGACTACGTCTTTGTGCCGGGTATCCGCGCCGCGCTCGATGGTGACCTGAAGAACATCGCTGCCTACGTGGTACGTGCCGAAGGTGCGGTCGAGCAGATTGAGCTCTACATTGCCGATATGACGGCAGAGGAGCGTGCCATCGTCAAGGCCGGCTGCCTGATCAACTACAACAAGTTCAAGGCCGCTGCCGAGTAACTCTGCTGTACGCCCCTGCCACACCTTTCCCTCGTGCTCACGCGCTTCGCGAGGGTCGCCCGAGGGAAAGGTGTGTCCGGGGCTACCGCGACGTTCTCATTGGGTCTTGAGGGACGCTAATAAATAGACCTGCTTGATGCCGCCTCTTTTTATTGGCGCGGCTTCTTTGTTGGACCACCACAATGGGGACAGGCACCTTTGTGGTGGTGGGGGGCGAGCTCGATGTTGCCGTGCTCGTTGAACGACATTCTAATGAGCGTCTCTACAGGATTTCATCTGGGCTGGCGGGCTTGGTTGTTTTGGGGATGCCGAGTTTGGATGACGCGAAATCGTCAACATTGTCCTTAATTCCGTCTTTGGTGTAGACAGTGACCATATAGGTGCTGTGTCCGAATTCGCCCTTGTCGCGTGTTGCCCAGGCATCCCAGTAGGCGGCCCCGTTTCGCCCTTTGATTTTTCCGACACGGCGGAGTTCTGTTCGCTTTAATTTCTGGTTGCTATAGATGGTTCGACCGGCCTCCTCGGTGAGCCCGCACTGTCCAAGCATCTTGTCGAGGACTTGGTTCATGTGGCGCTCATCGGTGTTTGGTGCGTAGTCGTAGGCGAGGGTGATGGAGTCAAGGGGCTGGTCGTCGATCAGATAATTCATTGTCTGAGGTTCGAGGCAGAAATAAGGAGAGCATCCGTCGACCTTGCCGAGCAACGGTAACTTGGACTGCCAACTTCCGGTGGGAATTGCATATTCGTAGAACACGCCACGGCAGACAAAGGAGAGCGAGGTGGCACGCGAGCCGGCGTCGATCATCCCGCAAAGATCGAAGGGCGAGGCGATACCAAAAGAAAAGGGCGTGATGACGATAAGGAAGAGCATCACGATGGGTATGGCGAGAATGGCGATGACGTTGCGACCGGTGGAATGAGACGGCTTCATATGCGCTCCTCGAGACAAAGAGCTGTTGAGGATAGGCAGAAATGGATATGTTCAGAGAACAATTCAAGTTTAATCTCATGGCGTGAGATGGTCGACCGTTAGCGTCGAAAACCACCACAAAGGTGCCTGTCCCCTTTGTGGTGGTGGGGAGCGCGCGGCTTCTTTTGGTAATAGTGTTAGCTGGCGGTATCATTAGTGCAGGTGGCGAAGGTTTGCATTGTGAGGTGTTTTGCCGTGAGCTGTCCTGGCCGTATTGGATTGATTGTCTTGGCGCTTGCGATCGCTGTGGTTGGCGCGGGCGCTGTCGGTATGGCATTTCTACCTGCTGCGGTGACGGAGTCGGTGGTCAAGCCTGTGACTCAATCTGTCGAACTTCTGACCGGCGACGACAAGCCCGAGACCATTACCGTTGATTTTGATGAGCAGCCGGCTGTGCTGGGTATTAGCAATTATCCGCACATTCAGCTTGGGGCCATGCGCTATACCACGGATTCAAGCCTGATCGATAGGGCGTCCGAGCTGCTCAAGGGCAAAGCCTTTAAGCGTTGGTACGGATATGCGTCCTATCGGGCAAAAGCGAACGACATGGTTGGCGGATGCCACTCTTCCATCGAGCTGGACACTGCGAACGGCGCAAAGTTATGTGATGTCTCGTACGATCCGGGTTACGGGGGCAATGAGGGTCCGGGCATCTACATCATGGCCGGCGATGCGGCCTATGTCATGGAGGGCGACCAGACCGAGCTCAACGTTTTTATGGGCCAGTGTATCCAAGATGCCTATAAACAGACCTGCTTGCCCGACCCACAGACTGCACGCGATAGTGGGTCTGCCCGTACATGGCTGTTCGAGGATGAGATGCCCTGGACCGTCGAATCGGGAAGTACGGGTTCGGCGAAGGAGTAGAGACCGCGACCACCACAAGGGGGATAGGCACCTTTGTGGTAGTTCTCGGCTTGTCTCGATTTGTAACATCTTGGCCGCTAAAAGTGGGTCTGGTGTTACAGATTGAGATTTTCGATTCGGGTGTCTTCTGTTCGTCTCGATCTGTAACATCTGGAGCCGGAAACGGTCGATAGATGTTACAGATCGAGATAGTGAGGGGACGAGGCCGCAGCGGGTGAGCGTGCGTGCCCCCTATCTCTTAATCACTCATAAAATCTTATATATAGAGACTTAGATTTATGTATAAGATTGTACAAAGCTGGCAACAATACTTCTCGAACAACGTGAAGCCGCCCCGTAGGGCGGCCGCCCCAAGAGAGGTGATTCCATGAGAATCGATAAGCTAGCAATGACGTCGCGCGAGGCGCTGCAGACCGCCATGAGCACGGCTGCCGACGCGCAGGCCGGCGCGGTGGAGCCGATTCACCTGCTGTCCGCCCTGCTCGGTGCCGGCGAGCGCAATATCTCCGTGATCATCGAGCGCATCGGTGCCGACCCGGCTCAGCTTGCACGCTCCACGCAGGATGCCATTGACCACGCGCCCAAGGTTTCCGGCGAGGGTCAGCAGATGGGTCTTTCCAACGAGCTCGTCCGCGTTATCGAGAAGGCCGAGAAGAAGGCCACCAAGATGGGCGACAGCTTTGTGGTGACTGAACATTTGCTGATGGCGCTTGCCGAGGACAAGGGCGAGGCCGGTCGTGTACTGCGCGACGCCGGCGTCACCAAGGAGCGCATCGAGCAGGTCTACGAGGAGCTGCGCGGCGATGACCGCGTGACGTCTGCCGAGGACAAGACCCAGTTTGAGGCGCTGGAGCAGTACGGTCGCAATATCTGCGACCTTGCCCGCGCCGGCAAGCTTGACCCGGTCATCGGCCGTACCGATGAGATCCGTCGTACCATTCAGGTCCTGTCCCGCCGCACCAAGAACAACCCCGTGCTCATCGGCGAGCCGGGCGTCGGCAAAACTGCTATCGTCGAGGGCATCGCCCAGCGTATCGTGGCCGGCGACGTGCCGAGTACGCTGCGCGACCGCGACCTTATCGAGCTCGACATGAGCGCGCTGGTCGCCGGCGCTAAGTACCGCGGCGAGTTCGAGGACCGCTTGAAGGCCGTACTCAAAGAAGTGCAAAAATCCGAGGGCAAGGTCATCCTGTTCATCGATGAGCTCCACACCATCGTGGGTGCGGGTGCTACCGAGGGCTCCATGGACGCCGGCAACATTCTCAAGCCGGCGCTCGCCCGTGGCGACCTGCATGCAATCGGCGCGACCACGCTCGACGAATACCGCAAGTACATCGAGAAGGACGCGGCACTCGCCCGTCGTTTCCAGACCGTGATGGTCAGTGAGCCTACCGTCGAGGACACCATCTCGATCCTGCGTGGCCTCAAGGAGAAGTACGAGATCTTCCACGGCGTGCACATCACCGATAGCGCGCTCGTGGCCGCCGCCGACCTCTCCGATCGCTATATCGCCGACCGCTTCCTGCCCGACAAGGCCATCGACCTGGTCGATGAGGCCGCAAGCCGCCTGCGCATGGAGCTCGACAGCATGCCGGTCGAGATTGACGCCACCACGCGTCAGCTCACCCAGCTGCAGATCGAGGAACAGGCGCTCATGAAGGAGACCGATGACGCCTCTAAGGAGCGTCTGGAGGCCCTGCGCCAAGAGATCGCCGAGGTCCAGGAAAAGCTCAACGTGCAAAAGGCCGGCTGGCTCAACCAGAAGAACGCCATCGACCACGTGCAGGAGCTCAAGGGCCAGCTCGACGAGGCCAGGAGCGAAGAGGAGCGCGCAACGCGCAATGGCGATCTGGGCCGTGCGTCCGAGTTGCGCTATTCCGTGATTCCGGGTCTGCAGCAGCAGATTCAGGATTCCGAGGCTGCGCTCGAGGCACAAAAGCAGCAGGACGGCGAGGGCCTCAACGAGCAGGTGACCTCCGATGAGATCGCCGAGGTCGTGAGCGCCTGGACCGGCGTGCCCGTGTCCAAGATGATGCAGGGCGAGCTCGACAAGCTCAAGGGCTTGGAGGGCGAGCTGCATAAG
>CAJKEF010000089.1 GCA_905198825.1 uncultured Collinsella sp.
AAATATCGCCGCCGTAGCACTTGGCAAGCACGTCCTTGCGGCGCGCCTTGACGGTGGAGCGGGCAATGATCTTGTTGCCGATAGCACCCTGGATGGGCACCTCGAACAGCTGACGCGGAATAATCTCCTTGAGCTTGTCGCATAGGCCGCGGGCAAGACCGTAGGCCTTGTCCTTGTGGACGATAAACGACAGCGCGTCCACCTCGTCGCCCGAAAGCAGGATATCGAGCTTGACGAGCTCAGAGGGACGATACTCATTGAACTCATAATCGAGCGAGGCATAGCCCTTGGTGCGGCTCTTGAGTTGGTCAAAGAAGTCCAGGATGAGCTCGGCAAGCGGCATGTCAAAGCGCATCTCGACCGATTTGCTCGTCAGATGGATCATGTCGGTTGTAATGCCACGGTGCTCGATAGCGAGCTGCATGACGGCACCCGTATACTCGGGCGGGCAGATGATCTTTGCCTTGAGGTAGGGCTCCTCGATACGCTCGATGCGCGTAGCCTCGGGCAGATCCTGCGGGCTACGGACATCAATCATCTCGCCGTCAGTCTTGTAGACGTGATAGTCGACCGAGGGACTCGTGGCAATGAGATCCAGGTTGAACTCGCGCTCCAGGCGTTCCTTGACGACCTCCATGTGCAGCAGGCCCAGGAAGCCCACACGGAAGCCAAAGCCGAGCGCCACCGAGGTCTCGGGCTCCCACACCAACGACGGGTCGTTGACGTGCAGCTTATCGAGCGCGTCACGCAGGTTCTCGTAGTCCTTGTTATCAATCGGGAACAGGCCCGTATAGACCATGGGCTTGGCCTCGCGGTAACCAGGAAGAGGCTCGGGGCAGGGATTCGACGCCCACGTGAGGGTATCGCCCACGTGCACGGCCTCGGGATCCTTCAGACCCGTGACCACGTAGCCCACCTCGCCGACCGTCAGTGCGTCGACCGGCGTCTCGGCGGGACGCTTGACGCCCACGCCGTCGACCAAGAAGTCGCCCTCGGCCTGCATCATGCGCAGGGTATCGCCCTTTTTGATGGAGCCGTCAAAGACGCGGACCGTGGCAACGACGCCGCGGTACTCATCGAAATACGAATCCAGGATAAGCGCCTTGAGCGGAGCGTTAGCATCGCCCTTGGGCGGAGAGATCAAAAAGACAATGGACTCCAGCAGATCGTGAATGCCCTCGCCGGTCTTGCCCGATACGCATACGGCATCGTCGGCAGGGATCGCCAGGTCGTCCTCGATCTCGGTCTTGACCTCGTCGGGGTGTGCCGACGGCAGGTCGATCTTGTTGATAGCGGGCACGATATCCAGGTTGGCATTCATGGCGAGCGTCGCGTTGGAGACGGTCTGCGCCTCGACGCCCTGCGTGGCGTCGACGACGAGCACCGCACCCTCGCAAGCGGCAAGCGAACGCGAGACCTCATAGGTAAAGTCCACGTGGCCCGGCGTATCGATCAGGTTGAACTGATACGTCTCGCCATCGTCGGCGTCATAGGACACGCGAACGGCATTGGACTTGATCGTAATGCCGCGCTCGCGCTCGATATCCATGGTGTCGAGCAGCTGCGACTCCATGTCGCGCTCGTCGACGGTATGGGTGAGCTCGAGGATGCGGTCACTGATCGTGGACTTGCCATGGTCAATGTGCGCAACAATCGAGAAGTTGCGGATGTGGGAAATGTCAATTGAAGTATTCATGCGGACTATCTTACCCGAGCGGTACAAAAAATGGAGCCTGTTCCATAAAACAGGCTCCATTTATGCGCGTAATCTGTGTGGTGTGAAATTTACAACTTAGGCGTTGATGCTGTTCACGAGCTTGGCAAGACCGGACTTGCGGTTGGAAGCCTGGTTCTTGTGGATAACATGCTTGGCGGCAGCCATGTCGAGACGCTTGGTGACGGTCTTGAGGGCAGCCTGGGCCTTCTCGGCGTCGCCCTCGGCGACAGCGGACTGGACGTGCTTGGTCAGCGTCTTGAGCTCGGACTTGACAGCCTTGTTACGCATGCGAGCTGCCTCATTGGTGCGGATACGCTTCTTCTGAGACTTGATGTTTGCCACTTCTGGAGTTCCTTTCGAGTTCCTTGCAAAAAATGTATGACACCTCTGAGACACGGTGAGGTCATGCAAGCGCCTACTATAGCACGCTCCCCCTCAAAGGGATAGAACGAATTTGTCAAATAGGCAGGTATCATCACGATTTTCTCAAGATGTTCGTAATCCAGAGCAAAAGCGCGGTCTGGGAATCGGCCGAACCCTTCAGTGCGAGCTCCACATCGACCGCGCCCTCGAGCGCGGCAACGAGCTCGGTCATCGAAAAGCGGCGTGCCCAGGTAAGGTGATTTTTGACCTGCCAGGCCTGAAGCTTGAGCGTCGCGGCGAGCTCACGACCCTGCCCACGCGCATCGAGCGCCTTGGCAACGATAAGCTCGCGAATGCGCCCGCACAGCAATGTGTAAGTCCACACGTAGCTCTTGGCGGGCAGTAGATTGAAGAGCTCAAGCGAGCGGCGCATGTCACGGGCCGAGACCGCATTGAGAAAGTCCCAGGGTTGAACCTCGGCCGTACGTACAATCCAGCGCTCAACGTCGGCAAGCTCAATCTGGGGCGCCTCGACCATCTGGGCAAGCTTAGCCAAGTCGTTATCGAGCATGCGAGTGTTTTCACCCGAACGCGAGACGAGCTCCTCGGCGGCCGCCGTCGAGATCGACTTGCCGTGCTGCGTCGCCATCTGCTGCACGCGGCGCGGCAGCTCCCAGCGCTTGGTCCCCGAACAGTCGATCACAGCTTTCTTGTCAATCTTGGCGATCGCCTTGTACAGGCGCGTGTTCTTGGCAAGCGAATCGGCGATTATGAGGCAAACCGTCGTGGGACTGGGACTCGCCAGATACTCGACAAGCGGCTCGGAGATCGCTTTGGCGAGTTTTGAGCAGCCGTCAAGGATTACCAGGCGAAACTCGCTGCCCATGGGAAAAGTGTTGAGCGATCCGATAATGGACTCGATATCGGGGTCTTTGGTCATATCGCGCTCGTCGAGGTTGAACTCGACCATGCCCGTCTTTTCCAGACGCGCCTTCATACGCGAGACGGCGTGGTCGCGTTTGACTCCGTCGGTACCGACGATCAGATATGCCGGCAGCAGACCGGTTTCGGACATTGCGCTCCCCTCCCGCAGGCCTTCGTATTCGCTCCGTGCCATTCTAGCCCAGGGCCCCACAACACGCCAACGACGTCGTCACGGTCGCTGGCATCGCATCGCAAAGCCATTCGCAGTCGGCGTGATGATAATGTCGCCATGTTCGATGGTGCACGCGAACACACCGCCCGCCTCCTTCACGGCATCGATGCAGGCATCGGACGGATGGCCGTATCGATTCCCCTCGCCCGCACTCGCGAGGGAAAGCTCGGGCTTCAGGACGTCCAGCAACTCACCATCGACTGAAACCTTGGAGCCGTGATGCCCAAGTTTAAGGACATCGATATCCCCCACCTCCTGCACGAATTCCCGTTCTTGGTCGAGCTCGGCATCACCGGTGAGAAGTATTCGCAGGCCCTTGCCTTCCTGAACATAAGAGAGAAGCAGGACAAGCGAGTCCTCATTTCCCTCGCCATCCACGGACTCGAATGGCCACATCACGCGGGCGCAAAATGTGCCGATGTCAACCGTATCCCCACGGCGCACCTGCCGATACTCCACGCCAGGTCGGTTCAATACCTCGGCAGGAGCATCCTCCAGCGCATCCGCCGCCACGGCAATCGTTCCGACGGAAAACTGTTCGAGCACGGCAGGCAGACCACCCCAGTGGTCCTCATCCCAATGCGTCACAAAGACGGCATCGATATGGTGCACGTTATTGCGAACCAACGCCGCCACCACGCGCTCGTCGAGTCCGCAGTCGACGAGTGCTACTGCGCCGCCCTGGCGGATAAGAATCGCATCGGCCTGGCCCACATCGAGCACCGTCACCGAAGGCGGAGCGAATCGATCCCAGTAGACGTACGGAATCGCAGCCAAGAGCACCAGGCATGCAAGCCCCACCGCCATAGGACGTGCACGGGGACGCGGCCACCGGACAAGCAGAACCGCCAGCAAACACGGCACTAGGTAAATCCACATGCTATCGGGCGGCACGCTCACGGATGCACCCGGCACGGCGGCAAACAGCTGCTCGAAGAACAGCGCACAACGGGCGGCAATCATGGGCACAACGAGCGCCCAAGTCCGCAACGGTGCCACGAGCGAAAAGGGAACCAGCACGATCGACACGGCAAGCAGTACGCTCACCACCGGACCGATGACCGCATTTGCCAGCGGAGCAATGAGCGAGAACGTTCCGAAGGCAGGAATGGTAATGGGAAGTGTCGCCAGTTGCGAGCACAGCGTGACAGAAAGCATGCTGGCAACGCCCGATGGCACACCCAGCTCACCCAAAGCATAGGTCGCATAAGGGCAAAAGCACAGAATGGCTAAGACGCTGGCACATGAAAGCTGAAATCCCATCTCGAACAGCACCGTCGGCCGCAGCAGCACAAAGATGGACATGGTTACGAAGAGTGCCGATGCGCCGTGCCGACGACGCCCCGCGCCGTTTACGACAAGCGTCGCGAACACCATACAGCACGCGCGCACGGCCGAGGGAGACGCGCCAGTGAAGGCAGCGTAGCCCACAAGCGTTATCGCCAATATCGCCCGCTGAAGACCACGTGAGCACCGAGTCTTTTGCAATACACCCTCGATTACAAACCCCACGATAGCCAAATGGCTGCCCGAGACGGCGATAAGATGCGCCGTTCCCGTCACCGAAAACCAGTCGCCCGCCGGCTGGGCGCGCAGCTCGGCCGAACGACCGCAGACGACACCGGCTATGAGCGCACGCGCCGGGTCGGTCGCAGGCGCGATGGACGCAAGCAGCCCATTTCGCAGTCGAAGCAGCGGCCCCGGTGAGCCCTCATCGACCGACACAATCCGAACGGCTTTAACCTTGCGCACCTCGCCTCGGAGCACGCGCGATCGTCCATACGCATCGTTCTCAAAACGTGAAACGCGACCGATAACACGCACGTGCGCCCCGACCTTGAGCTCGAGGTCGCACGATAGGCGAACCGTTGCCAAATTCTTGCCGTCCGCGCGTGCCTCGCAGGTATAGGAATACACGTCGTCGTTTATGGATGGGTCACCCTGCACGACAAACTCAAGGCTGCTTGCCGCTCGACCGTCGAGCGCCTTCGAGGCGCTTAGCACGCCCACAGCCCACCACGCCGAGACGACCGCTCCCGCCACGAGACCGACGGACGCGGCATACAGCCACCGCTTCCAAGGGGCAAGCCGCGCACAAGATTGAGCCAGCACAACGAATACCGCCGCCGTAACGGGAATGGCCCATAGCGGCCCGACCGCCGAAGCCCGCTCCCACAGCAGCGCATCGGCGGCCACGTTGAGCACCAAGGCGCAGCTCATGCACATGCCGGCACACAAGGCCATCGTCCACGGCATCAGAGGCCGCGGAGGCATCACATGCTCGCGCTCGGTCGCACTCATACGCAGATGGAATCTTTGATTTTGGCAAGCTTCTTCTCGCCGATTCCCGACACACGCATCAGATCGTCAACCGAGGCAAAAGCACCGTTCTTTGTCCGCTCATCGATAATCGACTGGGCCATGGAGGGACCGATGCCCGAGAGCGTCTGCAGCTCTGCCGCGCTT
>CAJKEF010000090.1 GCA_905198825.1 uncultured Collinsella sp.
GCAAAGTGCGTAATGCGGTACGGGATGGGATCGGCGATGCCAGGGACCATATAGCCCACGAAGATATCCGGAACCACGCAGCCAAACAAAAAGGCATTGCGATCGCGCACGCTATTGGCAAGCGCACCGGTGCGCTCCAGCAAACGCTCCGTCTGAGCGATATGAATGTTCCAGCTTGGCATAGCCACCCCCATAAAAACCTGGATAACTATACCATCACGGCAAAGCCGCGCGGGCGGCTACGCACGCTCTACGCAGCAACTAGTCCGTAGCACCGCTTTCGGTTCCATACGACGGCGAAGGAGCCTCGACCACATGGTGATATCGATCGATATAGATTGCACGGGCACCCAGGCGTCGCACCAAATCCTGGTGATGCGTGCTCATCAAGACCGTCTTACCCGCCGCGACGTAGGCCAGCAAGAAGTTGACCACAATGTCGCATGAATCCTCGTCGAGTCCATTGGTAGGCTCGTCGAGGACCAAGATATCCGGGTTCATCGACACCACCGCAGCCAGCGCAACGCGCTTCTTTTGCCCGCCCGAGAGCTGATAGGGAGAGGCGTCGGCAAGGTCGGCAACCTGAAACAGCCCCATGGCATCGCGCACGCGGCGCTCGAGCTCGTCTGCCGGCAGCCCCATCTGCGCGGGACCAAAAGCAACTTCCTCGCCCACCGTAGCGCAGAACAGCTGGGCGTCGGCATTCTGGAACACAAAACCTACGCGCTGATGAAAACGCTGAGCAGCAGCAGAATCCTTCAGATACGCCGCATCGACCACGCGTCCGTCAAACAGGTATGCGCCGGCATCCGCGAGCTCAAGGCCGTTGATAAGGCGCATGATCGTCGTCTTGCCGCAGCCGTTGGGACCGAGCAGAGCAACGAGCTCCCCACGGTTCACCTGCAATGAAACACCGTCAACCACCGTATGACCCGCATAGGAAAACACCACGTCGCGAAACTCGATGAGCGGCGTGGTCTCGGCGCCGGCAGCACCGCTCGCGCCCATCGCGCCATTCGTATCGTTTGCCAAAACGTCGCCCTTCCCTATCCACATCGACGGCTCGACCGCCCGCGCTACAGCACTGCGCACAACACGGCAAGCAGAACCACAACGGCTGCGTAAACGGCATCGCGCCAGCCAAACCCGGCGCGCGCGGGCGCCGGATACGCACCGGCAAAGCCGCGGCAAAGCATAGCCTCGTCCATCGCGCGGCTGCATTCCATCGCCTTGATAAAGGTCATGCCCATGATACCCGCGATCGAATCGGTACGCGAAAATCCCTCAGGCGCACGGCCAACGCTGCGCAGCATGACCGATTCGCACAGATTGTGCGCCGTGCGACCCAGCACCTCGATGTGCTTGAGCGCCATATCAAACGTAAAGATGACCTCGTCGGGCAGATGTAGCGTCTTGAGCGCCGCCGACATGCGGCTCCAGGTGAGCGTCCACGAAACGCCCAGCACGAGCGCCACGTTAATGAACGTCTTAAGCGCAATTTTGAGCATGGCGCCCGTAGCGGAAGCGCCCAGCAGCAGGGCAGGCAGCGCCAGAACCACTGCGAGCCCCGCAGCGCCAAGCGCCGGCACAAAGGTTGCCCGCAGCCCGCGTACGGGGCGCACGGCAACGAGCACCAGCGCGATAGCCGCCATCAACATGAGGTACAGCGGGCTTTGCGTCAGACACACGCACAGGACGCAAACGAACATCCCCACCAGACGCACCGGAGCCGAAACGCAAGAAAGGGCGCGGTCGACCATCGACCCGCCCTCGTGCGCACCTCCACCCAGGCGAACCCGCTCAAGCAGGCTCGCCAGGTGCAGGACATTCTTTTGCATCACACGATGCCGAAACCCCGCGGGCTCGTATCGCTCCTCGGCCGCAAGCCAGCTAGGCAGCTCGGCTATTGCCATGAGCACCGCTTTCCTTGACCGTCAGCGAAATCAGACGGAATGCGATGGTGAGCACCGCCACGCCAATCACGCCCGAAAGAATATACATCGCGGCCTGGCCGGCAAAGCCAAGGCCCTGCTCCTCAGAATAGGCCTGCAGATAATCGCCCGTGGGCAGAGCGTCGGCAAAGGTCGGGGTATCGAGGCCGACCGAAGTCTGCAGACTGTTGTCACCAGCCTCCTGAACGGCGGTCGCGGCGCCCTCGGCGTCCCACTCGCCCCAGGCGTCACCCGTGGCCAGCAGGCCCAGCGGCGCGGCCACGACAAGCACGGCGACCAGGATGAGCGTGGGGACCAGCGAGGTCTTCTTGGCAGCAGCGCCCTCGGCAGCAAGCTGGCCATCGACGGCCTCGGGCCCGACGATAACGCTCGGCGCCGTCTTCTTAATGAAACCGTAAATCGCAGCCGTCGCCACGCCCTCGACCACGCCGGCAACCAGCATATGCGGGATCATCATGGCAGGAATGGCAATAGACAGTGGGAAGGGGCAGTACAGCGGCGCGCCCGAAGCGTTGGTAAAGAGCATCGGCTGAATACCAAACTCGATTGCCGCGCACAGGGCCGCCAGGCACAGGCCGACCCAGCCGCTTACGATGGCCGAAACCGAGGTGCCCCAGCTCTTGTCGTGCAGACGGCTGTTGAGCGCACGGAACACGATAGCAGCGGCAAACGGCAGCACGAAGGCCATGTTAAAGCAGTTGGCGCCAAAGGACAGGATGCCGCCGTCGCCAAACAGCAGTGCCTGTAGCGCCAGCGCGACCGAGACAGCAATGGCCGCGGCCTCCGGGCCCAGCAGCAGCGCAATGAGCGCGCCACCAACGGCGTGACCAGTGGTACCGCCGGGCAGCGGCACGTTGAACATCATGAGCAAGAAGGAGAACGCGGCGCAAATGCCCAAGAACGCCATGTGCTCGCGATCGAGCGTAGCGCGCACCTTTTTGATGCAATGGACCCAAACGGGCACCATTGCCACCGCCATGACGGCATCGGTCTGCGGAGACAGATAATTATCTGGAATGTGCATGTACGCCTCCCGGTAATCGGCGCACGGAATTGCAACGCCGCTTAAATCACCTTAAGAGTGTTACGTATTGTTAGATTCGTAACACTCCGCGGGCTATCATAGCAAAACGGCGCACTGCCGACAAAGCAGCACGCCGTTATGTAATGCGCGTGTCATATATGCAGGCTCAGCAGTGCCTTATACCGAGCATAGCAATCACGTAGGACTCGACAGCAGCCACCGCTGACCCATACCCCAGCGCAAATCCTAGCCGCGGACCTCGCCGTTTACGCCCTTGCATACCTTGGTGACGATCTTCTGGTGCGCCTTCTCGACCTCTTCGCTGGTGAGCGTGTGGTCGTCGGAGCGATACGTAAGCGCAAAGGCCATGGACTTCTTGCCCGCTCCGATGCGGATGGGATCGCGGTAGACGTCGAACAGGCGCACGCCCTCGAGCAGCTTGCCGCCGGCGCTGGTAATGCGGCGCTCAAGATCCTCGCAGGTCACAGCATTGTCGACCACGATAGCAAGGTCGTGCTCAACGGCAGGGTACTGCGAGAACTCGCGGTAGTTCTCCTGATTGCGGGCGCCCTTGATCAGCTTGTCCAGATCGAGCTCAAAGGCAACGACGACCTCATCGATGCCCATCGCCTCGCGCGCCTCGGGGTGAATCTCGCCAACCCAGCCCAGTACGGTGCCGCCGGACAGAACCTCGGCCGCACGACCCGGCTGCAAGAAAGCGTAGCCCTCGCCCTCGACGGGACGGAAGCGAACCTTCTCGATGCGCAGCTGGGCGAGCAGCTCCTCGACAATGCCCTTGCCAAAGAAGAAACGCAGCTTGCGGTACTTCATGTTCCAGGACTGCTCGCTCCACTGGCCCGAGAGCACACCCGCCACGGACTTGGTCTCCTTGGGCAGGCTGGCGTTCTCGCGACCGTGGAACAGGCTGCCGACCTCGTACAGGTGCACATTGGGCGTACCGTGCGCCTCGTTGTAGGCCACGGACTGCAGCAGGCCCGGCAACAGCGAACGACGCATCTCGGTCTGCTCGGCTACCAGCGGGTTCATGAGCACCACGGGGCAACCGCGGCCCTCGGTGGACATGCCGATCTTCTCCAGGTCGCCCGGAGCGGCAAAGCCAAAGGTCGTGGTCTCGTTGAGGCCGCAGGCGCGCAGGATCTCG
The DNA here is from genome assembly GCA_905198825.1 of uncultured Collinsella sp. Taxonomy (GTDB): domain Bacteria; phylum Actinomycetota; class Coriobacteriia; order Coriobacteriales; family Coriobacteriaceae; genus Collinsella. The sequence goes on from CAJKEF010000090.1 coordinate 4,139, forward strand.
CCAACCTTGCGGGTGAGCTTCTGCTCGCGGGTCAAGCCGCCGATGTGGTTCTTGGCAGCTGGGATGGTCGCCGTCACACGGCCCATGCCCCACAGGCGCAGGACCTCCTCGATCAGATCGATCTCACGCGGCAGGTCGGGGCGGAAGCTCGGCGGGGTGACCATAAAGTCCTCGCCGTCGCGCTCGACGGTGCAGCCCAGGCGGGTGAGCGATCGCTCGATAAAGTCGGGCTCGATGTCGGCACCGCAGATGGCGTGCACGCGGGCCAGGCGCAGCTTGATGCTGTCGATGGTCTTGGGCGCGGGGAACACGTCGACGTAGCCGGGAGCGACCTCGCCGCCGGCGATCTCCTCGATGAGCGCGCACGTGACGTTGGCGACATCCACGCAGCCGGTCTCATCGACCTGGCGCTCAAAGCGGATGGAGGCATCGGAGATCAGCGACAGGTCGCGGCTGGTGTGCGAGGTGCGACCGGCGTTGAAGCAGGCGCTCTCGACCATCACGTCGACGGTGTCGTCCTCGATCTCGGAATCCATGCCTCCCATAACGCCGGCCAGCGCCACGGGACGCTCGCCGTCGGTGATGAGGCCCATGCCGGCGTCGAGCGTACGCTCCTCGCCGTCGAGCGTCGTGAACTTCTCATCCTGCTGGGCGGCGCGAACCACCACGCGACGCCTGCCCTCGCGCTCGGCAAAGGTGTCCAGGTCAAAGGCGTGCAGCGGCTGACCGGTGAGCATCATCACGTAGTTGGTGATGTCGACAATGTTGTTGTGCGGTCGCACGCCCAGGGCGTTGAGGCGCTTGACCATCCAGTCGGGCGACGGACCGACCTTCACGTTGCGCACGATGCGGGCGACATAGCGGTCGCACAGGCCCTCGTCGGCAATCTCGACCGAAAGCTCGTCGTCGGTCGCGCGGCCGGTCTCGGCCTTGATGGCGGGCAGCTCAACGTGGAAATCGCGGTCGAAGATGGCGCCGGTCTCGCGGGCCATGCCGATCATGGACAGGCAATCGGGACGGTTGGGCGTGATCTCGCAGTCGAGCACGGTGTCGCTCGAGCCCACGTACTCGGCAAACGGCATGCCGCAGGGCGTATCCTCGGGCAGGATCATGATGCCGGAGTGGTCGCCGCCCAGGCCGAGCTCGCGCGCAGAGCAGTTCATGCCCATGGACACGACGCCGCGAAGCTTGCTCTTCTTGATCTTGACGTCGCCGGGGAGCACAGCGCCGATCATGGCCGTGACGATGTGGTCGCCGGCCTCGAAGTTCTGCGCGCCGCAGACGATCTGCAGCGGGGCGGGGTTGCCATCGGCGTCGAGGTTCTTGTCGCCCACGTCGACCGAGCACACATACATATGGTCGCTATCGGGGTGCAGGGTCTTGGTGAGCACCTTGGCGGTCACCACGTGGTCGAAGGACTCGCCCACGGTGTCGATCGCCTCGACCTCGGTGCCGGTACGGATATATTCGTCCGAAAGGGTCTTGGGATCCTCCGGAATATCGATCATGGTCTTGAGCCAGTCGTAAGAAAC
>CAJKEF010000091.1 GCA_905198825.1 uncultured Collinsella sp.
CTGTCCCCTTTGTGGTGGTTGAGCGTTAAAAGCGAAATATCGCTACTTGGAAAGCTCGTCGGCGAGGGCCTCGATCTGAGCGCGCGAGGCGTCGTTGAGCGACCCCAGCACAGTCACCTTGTTCTGCGCCAGGGTGATGTCCTTCATACCCTCGAGCTCCTTAGTCATAACCTTGGCAGCGGTGGGCGCCCAGGAGCCGGCCTCGACGAGCGCCACGGTGCGGTTCTGGTAGGCATGCTCGGCGAGCGTGTGGATAAAGGTGCTCATGAACGGGAAGATCTCGCCCTGATAGGTGATAGAGGCGAGCACCAGACGGTCATAGCGGAACGCATCCTCAACAGCCTCGGCCATATCGTCGCGAGCCAGGTCAAAGACGGAAACCTTCTGGCCGCGGGCCTCGAGCGCAGATGCGAGCTCTTCAACGGCAGCCTTCAGATGCCCATACACACTCGCATAGGCAATCGTGATGCCCTCGTCCTCAGGCTGATAGCTCGACCAGGTGTTGTAGGTGTCGAGGTAATAGCCCAGGTTCTCGGTCAGCACGGGGCCGTGAAGCGGGCAAATGATCTGGATGTCCAGATTGGCGGCCTTCTTGAGCACGGCCTGCACAAACTTGCCGAACTTGCCCACGATGCCAAAGTAGTAACGGCGCGCTTCGCAAGCCCAGCCCTCGGGATCCTCGATGTCGTTGGCGCCAAACTTGCCAAAGCCGTCGGCACTAAAGAGCACCTTGTCGGTGGCCTCGTAGGAGAACAACACCTCGGGCCAGTGAACATTGGGGGCACCGACAAAGGTTAGGCTGTGGCCGCCCAGGTCGAGCACGTCGCCATCTTTGACGACCATCTTGCGCTCGGAGAAGTCGGTGCCAAAGTAGTTGACCATCATGCGGAAAGCACCCATGCTAGCCACAATCTGCGCCTGGGGATAGCGCTCCATAAAGGCGGCGATACCGGCGGAGTGATCGGGCTCCATGTGATGGACGACCAGGTAGTCGGGCGTACGGCCATCGAGCGCGGCCTCGAGGTTGCCGAGCCATTCGTCGACAAAGCCAGCGTCAACCGAATCGGCGACAGCGATTTTATCGCCCAAGATAACATAGCTGTTGTATGCCATGCCGTTCTCGGACACGTCGTACTGGCCCTCGAACAGGTCAATGTCGTGATCGTCGACACCGATGTAGCGGATATCCTTGGTGATCTCCATCAGGCAAAGCCTCCTAGATAGACAAAAGAACCCGTCTATCATAACACTCGCCTTTAGAGCCACAGCTATCTACCGGCATCCTTATCGATTGTTATTGATGCGGAATATACCGCTTTTGACCTGCAAAAACTATGCGCGAGGCTCTGCCGTGCTATGTCGAACGATGAGCTGACCGGGAATGCGAATGGCGACGGTTTTGTCCGTTGCCCCCGCCTTGGGAACCGCGTGCTCGAATACCTCGCGCCCACGCTGATGCAAATCGAATCGAACGGTCGTGAGCTCGTTATGCGCGACAAAGTCGTCGAGCGAGTCATCGACGCCCACCACGCTCACGTCCTCGGGCACGCGCAAGCCGCTATCGCGCAGCGCTGCAATGACGCCATTTGCCATCTGATCGTTTGCCGCATAGATCGCCGTCATGGTGCGATCGTGTTCGGCCAGGTACCTACCGGCCTCGTAACCGCTGTTGGCAGACCAGTCGCCCTCAAGCAGCTCTACCGGCTCGATGTGCTTACGCTCGAGCGCATCCTGCCAACCGGCGCGACGGAACTGCTCGTCGACCGAAAAGGACGGGCCGCCGATATAACGAATCTGCTCGTGTCCCAGCTCAAACAGATGATCCATGAGCAACAGCGAGCAGCCGTAATGATCGGAGTCAACCGTAGTCACCCGCGGGTGCGCATACATGGTAACGATGACCGTGCCAATACCCGGCAACGGATCGAACGTCTCAAAATCGGGAGCCATACGGCTCATGCCGATAATGATGCCGTCCACGGGCAGCGCGGCCATACGACGTGTTGCCTCGGCAAGAGAGAATTCCTCGGTCTTGGACATCTCGACCAGTGTGATGGCGCAATTATGCTCGCGAGCAGCGCTGGCGATGCCGTCGATCATTGAGAGGTTGCCAAACTTGGTGACATCGTTGACGCACAGGCCGACCGAATGGTAACGGCCGTCACGCAACGAACGGCCGGCATAGCTCGGACGGAAGCCGAGCTCTTGCATAGCGGCTTGCACGCGCTGGCGCGTCTGTTCGTTAACGTTGGGCAATCCGTTGGCAACGCGCGAAACCGTCTGTTGCGAAACACCGGCAGCGCGGGCAACGTCGGCCATGGATACCGGACGCGTACCCGTATCGTTGGAAGGGCGCCTTGCCACAAAATCACCTTCGCTCTCGCAGGATCTGAATAGTGCGAATGTCGGCCCGGACAGAAACACACCCCGCGCCGAAGCCCGCTATCGTCGGACGCATGTTAACGTACTCTACTTTTTCTATCAGCGGTTCTTTTGCTCCATATGTCCATACGGCCACACCGTTCACGGCCGAAAATCTACCGATTACCAGATTCTCAAAAAAGGAGATACATTGTGTTATGAGTACGTTAACATACCCTTTAACGTGCGGCGCCGCAAACGTCTGGTTTGTGGTGCTCAATATTGTTAACGTACTCATAATGACACGGACCAGTCTCTCCGGCGTCAAGGAAAGGACCCGTATGACCGCCCCCGACGAAAAGATACTCGCCACCCTCACCAAGCTGTTTGAGGAGGAGTTTGGTCCCATCGACGAGCGCCAGGTGCTCTACGTGCACGCGCCCGGCCGTTCCGAGATCAGCGGCAACCACACCGACCACGAGGGTGGCCACGTTATCGCCGGCTCGCTCGATGTCGCTGTCGACGGCATCGCCGTGGCAACCGACTCCAACAAGGTCCGCGTTGCCGATGAGGGCTACCCCACCTTTGAGATCACGCTCGACACGCTGGATGTTCAGGAGTCCGAGAAGGGCACGTCCGCAAGCCTCGTGCGCGGTATGGCCCACGAGATTGCAGCCCTTGGCGTTGAGCCCAAGGGTTTCGACTTCGCCTTTACCTGCTCCGTCCCCTCGGGTGGCGGTCTTTCGAGCTCCGCTGCTGTCGAGGCGGCATACGGCCGCGCTATGGAGACGCTTTGGGGCGCGCCCGTGATTAAGCCCGTCGCACTCGCCCAGATGAGCCAGCGCACCGAGAACAACTATTACGGCAAGCCCTGCGGTCTGATGGACCAGGCCGCTGTGTGCCTGGGCGGCCTTGCCTACATGGACTTTGAGGATCAAGCCCAGCCTAAGACCCAGAAGCTCGAGCTCAACTTTGAGGATCACGGCTACGCGCTCGTGCTCGTTAAGGTCGGCGCCGACCACGTGGCCGCCACCGATGACTACGCCGCCGTTCCACGCGAAATGCAAGACGTCGCCGCCGAGTTTGGCAAGGCACGCCTGTGCGAGGTAAACGTTGCCGATTTTGACGCCAAGCTCCCCGAGCTGCGCGCCAAGCTGGGCGACCGCGCCTGCCTGCGCGCCGTTCACTACTGGTACGAGAACGGCCTGGTCGATAAGCGCTGGGCGGCCCTGAACGCCGGCGACATTGACAAGTTCCTGGTCCTGACGCGCGAGTCCGGCGCCAGCTCCGCCATGTACCTGCAAAATGTCGTTGCCAAACTGGGTTCTGAGCAGCCTTCCATGTATGCCCTGGCACTGGCCGAGCATGTGCTCGACGGCCGCGGTGCCGTCCGCATCCACGGCGGTGGCTTTGGCGGCACCATCCAGGCCTTCGTGCCGCTCGATCTGGTCGACACCTTCATTGCCAAGATGAACGGCTTGCTGGGCGAGGGCTCTGCCCGCCACTACGCGATTTCTGACAAGGGGGCTTACGCGGCATGGCTGTAATGACTGATGTGCGCGAGGCCGCGCAGAACCTGATCGAGTACGCTATCCACCGATCGATGATCGGCCAGGACGACCGCATCTGGGCCTACAACACCATTCTGGAGTGCATCGGCGCTGCGGGACCGGCGCTCGATATGGCCTGGGCGCTCCAGGTTGAGAAACTCTCGCTCTTGCACCCCGATACCCTGCCCGACTTTGATCTTGAAGGCACGCTTGCCGCGCTTGCCGAGGCCGCCGTTGCCAACGGTGCTGCCGAGGACACGGCGTCGGGCCGCGACCGCATCGCCATGCGCATCATGGGCGCGCTCATGCCGAGGCCTTCGGTTGTAAACGAGGAGTTCAACGGACGTATGGGCGTCAATGAGCCCCGCGCCGCGACCGACTGGTTCTACGGCCTGTGCTGTGACGCCGGTTACGTGCGCCGCGCCGCCATCGCGCGCAATATCAAATGGAGCACCCCCACCAACTGGGGCGACCTCGAGATCACCATCAACCTGTCCAAGCCTGAGAAGGACCCGCGCGATATCGCCGCGGCCGGTGCGGCCAAGAACACGGGCGAGAAGTATCCCGCCTGCCAGCTGTGCATCGAAAACGAAGGCTACCCTGGACGCTCCGCCGCAACCGACGGCGGCGCTCACCCCGCTCGCCAAAACCTGCGCGTTATCCCCATCCAGCTCGACGGCGAGCGCTGGGGCTTCCAGTACAGCCCGTATGCGTACTTTAACGAGCACTGCATTGCCATGAGCTCCAAGCATCGCCCGATGCACGTGGATCGCAAGAGCCTCTCCTGTTTGCTCGACTTTGTGGACCTGTTCCCGCACTACTTTATCGGCTCTAATGCCGACCTGCCCATCGTGGGCGGCTCGATTCTGTCGCACGACCACTTCCAAGGCGGCGCGCACGAGTTCCCCATGATGCATGCCACCGAAGTCTCGCAGTTTAGCGTGCCCGGCTTTGACCAGGTCAGCGGTACCGTGCTGCAGTGGCCGCTTTCGGTGCTGCGCCTGCGCTCGCACGACCGCGCTCAGCTGCTCGATGCCGCCGAGAAGATTATTCTCGCCTGGCGCGAGTGGACCGATGAGTCGGTTGGCGTCATCGCGCACACAGTCGACGGCACGGCGCACAACACCGTGACGCCCGTCATCCGCCGCGTCGACTCCCGCGGCAATGCCGGCGGCGAGATCTACGAGGCTTACCTGGCGCTTCGCTGCAATATCACGACCGACGAGCATCCGCTGGGCGTATTCCACCCGCATGCCGAGTATCACCATATTAAAAAGGAGAACATCGGTCTGATCGAAGTCATGGGCCTGGCCATTTTGCCGCCGCGCTTGGTTCCCGAGCTCGACGCTGTCCGCGAGCACCTGCTAGCGGCCAAAGCCGATGCCAGCTACGCCCTTGCCAGCGCGCTCGAGGGCGACGACCTTTGCCGCAGCCACGCCGCATGGGCCGAGGACGTCTTTGCCCGCCGCGCCGATGAGCTTACGGCGGATAACGCCATCGATATCCTGCACGAGGAGGTCGGCGTGGTATTTGGCCACGTGCTCGACAACGCCGGCGTCTTTAAGTGGGACGAAGCCGGCCGCGCCGCCCAACAGCGCTTTATCGACTCACTGTAATGATCCCCTGGGGACGGAGGAAAACGGATCATTTTTGCCCCCGAGGACACCTGCGTAATACATCTGCCACGAAAAGCGCCCATCTACTACGTTTAAGCCGCTACCCTC
>CAJKEF010000092.1 GCA_905198825.1 uncultured Collinsella sp.
CAATTGCCTTTGACCCGTCCTATACCGGCGAGAGCGGCGGTACGCCCCACTATGTAGCATCTCCGGACATCAACACCGAGGACTTCTGCGCGGCGGTGGATTTCCTCTCTGTGCAAGAAAGCGTTGACCCGGAGCGTATCGGCATCATCGGTATCTGCGGTTGGGGCGGCATGGCAGTCAATGCTGCATCCATCGACACTCGTATCAAAGCTACTGCTGCTATGACGATGTACGACATGACCCGTGTGACCGCCAACGGCTATTTTGACGCTGAGGATTCCGAACAGGCGCGCTTCGAAAAGCGGAAAGCGCTGAACGCGCAGCGCACCGAGGACTATAAAAACGGCAGCAATGCGCTGGTGGGCGGCGTGGTCGATCCATTACCGGAGGATGCGCCGCAGTTTTTAGCGGACTATTACGCCTATTACAGAACTCCGCGAGGCTACCATCCCCGCAGCCTGAACTCCAACGGTGGCTGGAATGTGACGTCCTCGCTGTCGTTCCTGAATATGCCGATTTTGCAATACAGCAGCGAAATTCGCTCTGCGGTACTGCTGGTGCATGGCGAGAAGGCGCACTCCCGTTATTTCAGCGAAACCGCGTACGGCAAGCTGACCGGGGACAACAAGGAATTGCTCATTATCCCTGGTGCCAGCCATACCGACCTTTACGATCAGATGGACATCATTCCGTTTGGAAAGCTGAAGGCATTCTTTGAGGAGTATCTGAAATAAGGCGTGCCTTGATTTAATGCCAAGTCTCCAGCAACGATTCTTCTAAAGAGAGGGAGTAGCTGAAACGAGACGATTGATTAACTCCATTCGTTTTGGTTACAAGAAAACATGCTGCGCGCCTGCAGCATGAAGGAGAGGGAATCCTATGAAAATCGTTGTATTGAGTGGTAGCCCGCGCAAGGGCGCCAATACCGACACCATGGTCGAGGTGTTTGCCGAGACCGCGCGCGAGGGCGGCAATACGGTCGAGGTCATCCGCGTTGCCAGCAAGAAAATCGCTGGTTGCCTGGGGTGTCAGTATTGCTTCGCCCACGAGGGCACTTGCGTGCAGAAGGACGACATGGCCAACGTGATCGAGTCGCTGAAAGACGCCGATATGGCTGTCTTCGCTTCGCCTATCTACTGGTTTGATATCACTGCGCAGGAGAAGGCCGCCATCGACCGCCTGTACGCCTTCGGTGCCACGGGCTTCCCGTTCACCAAGACGGCCCTTTTGCTCGATAGCCAAGGCGAGGGCGTCTATGGTGCGGCGATCGCTATGTACAAGTCAACCTGCGCGTGCTGCAAGTGGGAGGACCAAGGCATTATCACCATCAGCGGTATGACCGAGCGCGACAGCATGGCATCCTCGCCCAAGTTGGAAGAGGTGCGAGAGCTCGCTCGCAAGCTCGCCTAAGGACAAGAGGAACGCATGGCGATCAGCGTTATTGGAAGTACTTGCCGTCCTTGCCAGGTGAATCGTTGATTGCCATGCGCTGTTGCCCTTGCGGACAATCTTGGCGTGCTAGGAGGCCTTCTCGCTCAGGAACTCCCTGAATGCGGGGATGTCAAAGCCAACGAGACCACGCCCGCGCTCCCCGATAACGCCGTCCTCGAGGAGGCGGCGTTTGTATTGGCTTGCGTAGTTGCTGGCGACGCCTATGCGTTTGGCAATTTCTGAGACTCTGCTGGGGCCAGAATCGGGCAGCATCGCGAGCAAAAACTCAATGTCTTTATCGGAAAGCTCCCGATAGGTCGTTTCGAGAATTCGATCGCGCAGCTCCATACGGGCAAGCAGAGAACCCTGCTGGACATCAGGTGCGCTGATTTTGGGCGAGTTCTCCGAAACATCCCATGTGCGATATCCGACGAGCGCTTCTGGCGTGATTGAGCGGCCTCCGGCCTCAACGGTTTTGCGGAATGCGTTTGCAATTTCAACGTCAGTGATTCGTCCCAACTGATGATATTGGGAACGCCTGAGGAACGAGACGGAATCGTTACGCAGCAACGCCGATACTTTGTAGGGCAGTCCTGCCATGAGTAGGGCAACTTTTTTACCTTCGCGTACAAAGTGCTGGTAAACAGAGGCAAATTGAAGCATTTCTTCGAGATCGACGGTGACTTCATCGATGGTGATGAGAAGTCCGATGTCATGTTTTTCGAGTTGCTTAAAGATGCCATTCATGCGCGTGCGCCAGTTGCCCTGAGCCTCTTGAGCATATGTCCACTGGGCCAATTTGAACACCGTTTATGCGCGCGTGAGGCTGTGAGAGGTAGCTATCTGCGGCTTCTTTGGTTCGCTCGATAATATCTTCGAGCATGCCTGGCATGGCGGAGACATTTGCTGCGATCCATGGTGGCCCCTTTGCAGGTTTTGCTAACTTTTGCAACTTTTGCTAACGGCTTAACATGTCTTGTGCCGTGGGATTGCAGGAATGAAAAACGGGGATTCCTATTATTCCGACTACGTTGCAGCGAGCGGGACCCGGAGCGCGATGTTGCTGCGCTCCGGGTCCCGCTGCTTTGTAAACCCATGACGATTTGGCCACCGTTGTTTTAGTCAAACAGGCTCGGCATGTCGTTTTCCTTCATGAGGGCACCGGCAGAAGGCAGGCTCTGCGCGGTGAACTTCTCGGCGGAGACGCCGGCGCCAAGGATCTCCTCGGTTGTGCCGACGGTGGTGACCGAGCGGCCCTTCTTGGCCGTAAAGGCCTGGACGCCCTGCGTGTTGGTGGTCGTCTTGGTCTTGAGCAGCGACGTGTTGAAGTTCATCAAACGATAGTCGCTCGAGACCAGTGCGATGTCGCGATCTTCCTTGAGCACCTGGGCATACAGCAGCTTGCTGCCACCGTAGATGGCGTTCTTGAGGCGCTTGCGGTTGGTTTTAGTGACGTATCCAGAAAGCGCGACGCGCACCACGCGGCCGTTCTCAAAGACGAACAACACGTCGGCCTTGTAGTCCTCGGGGTCGATGACCCAGATGACACTCTCGTCGGGTTCCATCTCAAGATCGGTCGGCAGGTACGAGCCCAGCTGGGCCGACTTGGTGTCCTCAAATGCCGCAACCTTGCACTTGTACACCTGGCTCTTGTTGGTAAAGACCAGCAGCTCGTGGGTGTTGGAGGACGGGAACTCGATAAAGGGTTTGTCGCCGTCCTTGTACTTGAGCGTGGTCGCCTTTTTGAGGACGCGGTCCGTCATCTTCTTAAGGTAGCCATCGCGCGAGAGCATGATGGTGACCGGGTACTCCTCGACCTCGGGCTCCAAGCTTACTTCGATAACCTCATGGGGCTCGATCCTGCCCGTGCGGCGCGGCATCACGTACTTCTTGTTGACCGCGGCCAGCTCATCGCTGATGACCTTCTTGATGTTCTCCTCGCTGGAGAGGATCTCCTCAAGCTCGGCAATCTCGCCCTCAAGCTTGGCGATGTCCTTGGTGCGGTTGAGGATGTACTCCTCGTTGATGTTGCGGAGCTTAAGTTCGGCAACAAACTCGGCCTGGGTCTCGTCGATGTCGAAGCCGCGCATAAGGTTGGGCACGACCTCGGCCTCGAGCTTGGTGCCACGGATGATGGCGATCGCCTTGTCGATGTCGAGCAGGATCGCCTCGAGGCCGTGCAGCAGGTGCAGGCGCTCGGACTTTTTGCCCAGGTCAAAGTTGATGCGTCGACGCGTGGACTCAATTCGCCACTTGACCCACTCGTGCAGGATCTGGCGCACGCCCATAACGCGGGGGTAACCATCGACCAGCACGTTGAAGTTGCACGAGAACGAATCCTGCAGCGTGGTCGAGCGATAGAGCTTGGCCATGAGCTTGTCGGGGTCGACACCGCGCTTAAGGTCGATGGCGATGCGCAGGCCCGAAAGGTCGGTCTCGTCGCGGATATCGGCAATCTCCTTGACCTTGCCCTCCTTGGAGAGCTTGACGATGCGCTCGATGATGACATCGGTCTTGGTGGTGTAGGGGATCTCGTAGACCTCGATGATGCGCTCTTCGGGGATCCAACGCCAGCGGGAGCGGATTTGGAAGCTGCCAAGGCCGGTCTCGATGATCTTCTCCATCTCCTCGCGGCGGTAGATGATCTCGCCGCCGGTCGAGAAGTCGGGCATGGGCATGTACTCGAGCAGGTCGCAGTCGGGGTCCTGCAAGTAGTGCATGGTGGCAGTGCAGACCTCGTTGAGGTTGAAGCCGCAGATGTCGGACGCCATGGCGACGCCGATGCCCTTGTTGGCCGAGACAAGGATGTTGGGGAACGTGGTGGGCAGCAGGCGCGGCTCCTTCATGGCGCCGTCGTAGCTGTCAACGAAGTCGACCGGGTCCTTGTCGATGTCCTTGAAGATCTCGGCGCTGATGGGGGAGAGCTTGGCCTCGGTGTAACGCGAGGCGGCGTAGCTCAGGTCGCCCGAATAGTACTTGCCAAAGTTGCCCTTCGACTCCACGAAGGGGGCAAGCAGCGCCTCGTTGCCGGTGGCCAGACGCACCATCGTCTCGTAGATCGCGGCGTCGCCGTGCGGGTTGAGCTTCATGGTCTGGCCCACGATGTTGGCGCTCTTCTGGCGCTCGCCCTTGAGCAGACCCATCTTGTACATGGTGTAGAGCAGCTTGCGGTGCGAGGGCTTAAAGCCGTCGATCTCGGGGAACGCACGCGAGACGTTGACGCTCATGGCGTAGGGCATGTAGTTGACCTCGAGCGTCTGCGTGATCGGCTGGTCGGTTACCTCGGAGTGCAGGCCGATGACGTTCTCGGCGTTAACCTGCTTTTTCTTTGGCTGGTTCTTCGTCTTCTTCTTTGCCACGATTTCCTCTTGAACTTCTTATGGGCCGTCGTTATCGATTTGCTGCTACTGCAGGTCCAGCTGGTCCAGGTATTCCTTGCCGTGCTCGGAGATATGGCGCTTGCGGCCTGCCTCGTCGTTGCCCAGCAACAGGTTGAACATGGTTTCCATCTTGGTGACGTCCTCGGGCTCCACCTTGATCAGGCGACGCGTCTCGGGGTTCATGGTGGTGAGCCACATCATGTCCGGGTCGTTCTCACCAAGACCCTTGGAGCGGTTGATGGAGCACTTTTGGTCGCCAATCTCCTTGAGGATGCCGTTCTTTTCGAGCTCGGTGTAGGCAAAGTAGGTCTTCTCTTTGCAGTTGATCTCGTAGAGCGGCGACTCGGCGATATACACGTAACCCTCGTCGATAAGTGTGGGCACCAGACGGTAGAGCATGGTGAGCACGAGCGTGCGGATGTGATAACCGTCGACGTCGGCGTCCGTACAGATGATGACCTTGTTCCAGTTGAGGTTGTCCAGGTCAAAGGCGCCAAGGTTCTTGATGCGCTTGTCCTTGATCTCCACGCCGCAGCCCAGCACGCGCATGAGGTCCATGATGATGTCGGACTTAAAGATGCGCGGATAATCCTCCTTTAGGCAGTTGAGGATCTTACCGCGGACGGGCATAACGCCCTGGAACTCGGCATCGCGCGACGTGCGAATGGCGCCCGCTGCCGAGTCGCCCTCTACGATGTAGATCTCGCGGCGGCTCTTGTCCTTGGAGCGGCAGTCGATGAACTTCTGCACGCGGTTGGCCATGTCGGTCTTCTGCTGCAGGTTGGTCTTGATGCTCTGGCGCGTCT
>CAJKEF010000093.1 GCA_905198825.1 uncultured Collinsella sp.
CTTAGCCTCTGCCTTGGGAGCAGCAGCCTTGGTCGTGGTCTTTTTGGCCGTCGTCGTAGCGCGCTTGCGCGTGGTGGTCTTGGCGGCCGGCTTTGCCTCGACAGCTGCCTTAGCCTTGGGCTCGGAGGGTGCCTCCTCGACCTTGACGGCGGACTTCGCGGCGGCCTTCGCGGTCGTCTTCGCGGCGGCCTTCGTCGTAGCAGCCTTTGTCGTCGTCGACTTCGTTGCCGTGGTCTTCTTGGCGGTCGTTGCCTTCTTGGTGGTCGCGGTCTTGGACGCGGCCGTCTTCTTGGCGGCAGACTTGGCCGGAGCCTTTGCCACGGGCTTAGCCTCGGCGGTGGCGGTCTCGGCCTTTACCTCGGGAGCGATCTCGGCCTCGGCAGCTTTCTTGGCTGCGGCGGTCGTGCGCTTGCGCGTGGTCGATGCCTTGGCAATAGTTGCCTTAGCGGGGCTAGTCTTGCTAGCAGCGGCCTTCGTGGTCGTGGCCTTCTTAGCCGTCGTCTTGCGGGCCGTCGTCTTCTTGGCGGCAGGCTTCGCGGCGGACTTAACCTCGGCCTCGGCCGCCGGCTTCTCCTCGGCCTTAGGCTCCTCAGCTGCAGCGGGCTTCTTAACGGTCGCCGCAGGCTCGGCCTTAGCGGCAACCGGCTCCTCAACAGCCTCAGGCTCCTCAGTCGCAGCCTCCACAGCCACCGGCCTCTCAATCTCCGGGTGCATAAAGAAATACAGGTCCAGATACTTGTCGGCCGAGCGCGTCCAGCTAAAGTCCTGGCTCATGGCCTGCGTGACCAGCTGGTTCCAAGCGTCGCGGTTATCCCAGAACAGGCGTGCCGCGCGGAACACCGCGTCGCCCATCTCGTCGCCGTTAAAGTTACTAAACGAGAAGCCCGTGCCCTCGCCGGTAAACTCGTTATACGGGATCACGGTGTCCTTCAGGCCGCCGGTCTCGCGCACGATGGGCAGCGTGCCGTAGCGCATGGCGATGATCTGCGACAGGCCGCAGGGCTCAAACTTCGAAGGCATCAGGAACATGTCGGCGGCAGCGTACATGCGCTGCGACAGCGCCGGGTCAAACTCGATGCGTGCGGCCATGGTGCCAGGGTACTTGTCCTGGAAGTAGCGCAGACCGTCCTCGTAGTCGCGGTCGCCGGTGCCCAGCACGGCCACCTGAACGCCGCCGGACAGGATGCGGTCGAGCGCGTACATGACCAGGTCCATGCCCTTCTGGCGCGTCAGGCGCGTGACCATCACCATGAGCGGACGGTCGTCGCGAACCTCGAGCCCCAGCTCTTCCTGCAGCTTGGCCTTGCACACGGCCTTGCCGGAACGGTCGTCAACCGTGTAGTTGGCGGCAATGCGCTTGTCGGTTGCCGGGTCAAAGGCCGCCACGTCAATGCCGTTGAGGATGCCCTGCAGCGCGTAGGAGCGCTCGCGCAGTACGCCGTCCAGGCCCTCGCCAAACTCGGGCGTCTGGATCTCGTTGGCATAGGTGGGGCTCACCGTAGTGATGGCGTCGGCATAGCGCAGGGCGCCCAGCATGTAGTTGATGCTGCAGGCGTCGCAACGCAGCTGCGTAGCAGCCGCCGGAATATGCGCCACACCCAGGATGTCCTCCATCACGGTGTCGCTAAACTGGCCCTGGAACGCCACGTTGTGGATCGAGAACACAGTCTTGACGCGGTCGTACAGCGGCAGGCCCTGGTAGAACTCGCGCAAGAACACGGGCGCCAGTGCCGTCTGCCAGTCGTTGCAGTGCAGGATGTCGCACTCAAAATCGGCCGGCAGGTGCTGCAGGCTCTCGGTGATGGCCTTGGAGAAGAACGCAAAGCGCTCGCCGTCGTCAAAGAAGCCGTACGGATAGTCGCGAGCAAAGTAGCGCTCGTTGTCGATGAACATATAGGTGACGCCGTCGTGCTCGAGCTTCTCGAGTCCGCAGTACTCATTGCGCCAGCCCAGGCTCACGTAAAAGTCGGAAAAGTGCTCCATCTGCGCCTTGTACTCATCCTTGATGGTGGCGTACTTGGGCACCATCACGATGACTTCGGCGCCGGCGCGCACGAGCGCCGCAGGCAGCGAGCCCGCCACGTCGCCCAGGCCACCGGTCTTAACAAACGGTGCGCACTCGGCCGAGGCAAACACGATCTGCATCTTTTTGCTGGAATCTGCCATATTGTCTCCCATGTTGCAATTCGAGAATAGCCGCCTGGCGCTAACCGGGCGGCTATTCTACATGTTACGAGCGATGTTGCGGTGCCAACGTTAACGTACGATGGTGGTGTCGGAAGTTAACGGAGCCTTGCCCAGCACCAGGATGTTCTCGGGCGTGCCGCGAAGCTCGGTGTTGGTGGGAACCACGTTGTTCTTGTCCAGAATGGCGTTCTCAACGCGTGCGCCGCTCTTGATGACACAGCTCTGGTTGATGATCGAGTTGGTCACCGAGGCGCCTTCCTCAACCACAACGCCGCGCGAAAGGATCGAGTTGCGCACGGTGCCCTTGATGATGCAACCGGCCGAGATGATCGAGTTGCACGCGTGGCTACCGGTCGCATAGCGCGAAGGCGGCACGTCGTGAGCCTTGGTCAGGATCGGGCGCTCGGGATCGAAGAGCTGGTCGGCCACGGTTTGGTCAAGCAGGTCCATGCTGCGGCGATACAGCGACTTCTCGCTAAACACGCCCACGACCTCGCCCTTGTACTCGTAGCTGCACACGTCGATGTTGCCAAAGTCGCCCTGGAGTGCCTCGAGCAGGTCCAGATAGTCGGCGGCCTGGTAGTGGTCGATAATCTCGAGCAGCGTCTCGCGATTGACGATGCAGCAGTCCATAGACGCGTTGTCGCCATACACGACGCCGGCGCTGACGCCCGTCAGACGGCCGTTCTCGTTGATCTGCAGCTTGGTCTCGTCATCTACGTTGCGCGTGGCCTTGCAGTACACCACGGTCATCTGGGCACCGGAGTTCTCGTGCGCCTCGATGATGGTGTTGAGGTCCATGTTAAAGATGATGTTGGTGCCCATCATCACAACATAGGGCTTGTCCGAGCGCTGGAACAGCGTCTTGTTGGAGATGATGTCGCGCAGCAGGAAGCGCATGCCGCCCTTGGTGGTGCCATACGCGTTGCCGGGCACCATGAACAGGCCGCCCTTCTTGCGGTCCAGGCCCCAGTCCTTGCCCGAGCCCACGTGGTCGATCAGCGAGCGGTAGTTGCCCGGCATGACGACGCCGACGGTCTTAATGCCGGCATTCATCATGTTGGACAGCGGAAAGTCGATCAGGCGGTAGCGGCCCAAAAAGGGAACGGACGCGATGGGGCGGTCCTTGAGCAGCACGCTGCCGTAGGTCGAAGAGTAGTTAGCGGTGATATAACCGATGGCCTTGCGATTGATCATCGGATCATTCCCCCTTCCCGATAACGACGTCATTTCCAACGACGGCCGTATCCTTGGTGGTATCGACAGAGCCGAGCTTCACGCCCTCTTCGACCGTGGAGTTCTCGCCCAAAATAGCGCGGCAGATGTGCGCGCCGCTCTTAACGTGCGCACCCGGCAGCAGCACGGAGTCCTCGACCACGGCGCGCTCCTCGATGATGACATCGGTCGAAAGGATCGAGTGGCGAGCGGTGCCGTAGATCTTGCAGCCGTTGGAGACCAGGCAGTCGTCCAGGCGACCATCCGGACCAATGTAGTGCGGCGGACGCGTAGTGATGTTGGACATGATGGGGAAGTGCTTGTCGAACAGGTCGAACTCGGGGTTGTTGCCCAGCAGGTCCATCGAGGTCTCGTGGAAGCTCGCGATGGTGCCAACATCCTTCCAAAAGCCATGGAACTCGTAGCTGTACAGGCGCTTGCCCTCGCCGAGCAGCTTGGGGATGATGTCCTTGCCAAAGTCGTGGCTCGAGCGCTGGTCCAGAGCGTCCTCCTCGAGCGCCTCGATCAGCACGTCGGCCGAGAAGATGTAGATGCCCATGGAGGCGAGGTTCGAATCGGGCTTATCGGGCTTCTCGGTGAACTTGGTGATGCGGCCGTCCTCGGGGTCGGTGGTCAGGATGCCAAAGCGGCTGGCCTCCTCCCACGGCACGGGCATAACGCTCACCGTGAGGTCGGCGTTGTTCTCAATGTGCGTCTTGAGCATCTTGCGGTAGTCCATGCGATACAGGTGATCGCCCGAAAGAATCAGGACGTACTTGGGGTCGTTGGCCTTGATGTAGTCGAGGTTCTGCGTAATGGCGTCGGCCGTGCCCGCATACCAGGCGCCACCGGTCTGCGTCTCGTACGGCGGCAGGATCGACACACCGCCGTCGCGGCTGTCCAGATCCCACGCCTCTCCGGAGCCCACATAGGCATGCAGCAGGTAGGGGCGATACTGCGTCAGAACGCCCACCGTGTCGATGCCCGAGTTGGAGCAGTTGGACAGCGAAAAGTCGATAATGCGGAACTTGCCACCAAAGCTAACCGCCGGCTTGGCGATCTTTTGGGTGAGTGCCCCCAATCGGCTGCCCTGTCCTCCTGCGAGGAGCATCGCGATGCATTCTTTCTTACTCATCGATTTCTCCTTCTGTCATCGATGTTTCTAACCCATTAGCGACAGGCGCAGCGCAACGTTGCGCCTGTCGAGTAATGCCGTGCTGGCATAGGGGAGCTCGCGCTCCTTTACGCGTGCCAGATCTCGTCGCGGTACTCGCGAATGGTGCGGTCGCTCGAGAACCAGCCGCTCGAGGCGGTGTTGAGCAGGGCCTTGCGGTTCCAGGTCTCCTGGTCGCCATAGCTGCCGGTGAGCTTCTCCCATGCATCCACGTAGCTACGGAAGTCTGCCATGACCAGGTCGGGGTCGTTGTTGTTCATGAGCTCGTTGTAGATGCTCTCGAAGTTGCCCGAAAGACCCGCAAAGGTGTTGTCCTTAAGCTCGTCCATCACGCGGCCCAGGCGCTCGCGGTCGCCGTTGAGGGTATCCCACGCAAAGTAGCTGTTGGATGCCCAGAGCTGCTCGACCTCGGGAGCGGTCAGGCCAAAGATGGCCTCGTTCTCGCGGCCGGCCAGGTCGGCGATCTCGATGTTGGCGCCGTCGAGGGTGCCCAGCGTAATGGCGCCGTTCATCATGAGCTTCATGTTGGACGTGCCCGAGGCCTCCTTGCCGGCCGTGGAGATCTGCTCCGAGATCTCGGCGGCGGGGTAGATGAGCTGGGCGTTGCTCACGCGGAAGTTGGGGATAAAGCAGACCTTCATGACCTCGTTGACGCGTGGGTCGTTGTTGATGACGTCGGCCACGGAGTTAATGAGGCGGATGGTCTCCTTGGCAAAGGTGTAGCTCGAGGCGGCCTTGCCGCTAAAGATGAAGGTCGTCGGCGTCACGTGGAAGTTGGGATCGGCGATGCGACGGTTGTAGATGTCCATCACCTTCATGATGTTCATGAGCTGGCGCTTGTAGGCATGGAAGCGCTTTACCTGGACATCGAAGACGGTGTTGGGGTCGATGACCAGACCGGTCTCGGCCTTAACGTAGGCAGCCAGGCGCTCCTTATTGGCGCGCTTGGAGGCACCCACGGCCTTTAGGAACTCGGTGTCGTTCTGGAACTCCTTGAGTTTCTCCAGCTCAAAGGCGTCC
>CAJKEF010000094.1 GCA_905198825.1 uncultured Collinsella sp.
TAAATGCAAAAAATCTCTGGGAATTCCCGAGCAACCCGAGCACGCAATCAGTCTTACAAATTCCCGGATAGCCCATATACTCGCTAAAGCTGCTCCAGCGATAGAGCGAAGCAGTGCCAATTCTGGCTTTCGCAGGGTTATCGTGAATGTAACGAACGCAGTTGAGCAGCTGATCATCATCGAGAATCGGCACACTCTTAAATCGATCCTGGAAAACAGGACCTCTCCTGCCTGTCTTAGAATTGAAATACATGGCATACGCCGTCGTAATCGAATGCATTCAATCGCTCAGGTGAGCATGCCCGTCATCTAGCAACAAGTGAATGTGATTATCCATAAGGCACCATGCGATGACATCCACTTTGAACTTCTGGCATTTCGAAGCTATCAGTCGAATCAGATAGAGTCGATCGTCAGCATCCTCAAATATCAGCTGACCACCACAGCCCTTTTGGACGACATGGTAATAGCCGTAAACAGAGATTTCCCGCGCGGTCCGAGTCATACGCATCTCCTCCTCTACAGATAACAAATACGTTACCCGAGTCGGAAAGCTAAATATCACGCAATGAACCGCAACTCGCTTCTATCGGCGAACGGTAGGTAGTAGCTAAAAAAGCCCCGTCCCAAATTAGCTACTTTGGGCAAAAAGAAAGCCGGGCAGCTGCGAATGGTGCAACTGCCCGGCGAACGATAGAAGGTAGCTAAATAGCCCCGTCCCAAATGAGCTACTAGAGGAGGTTGAGGGGGAGCTGGGGGGCGTCGCCCCAGAGCTTCTCGAGGCGGTAGAAGTCGCGGGCTTCGGGAGTGAAGACGTGGACGACAACCGAACCGTAGTCCATGAGCATCCAGGTCTTCTGCTCGCGGCCCTCGATGGAAAACGGGTGCTCGCCGCAAGCCTCGGCGACCTTCTCCTCGATCTCGTCGACGATTGAATCGACCTGGCGGTTGTTGGTACCGGTGGCAAGCACAAAGTAGTCGCATACGTCGGAAAGCTCGGTCAGGTCGAGCACCTGAACGTCCTCGCCCTTCTTGTCGTAGGCGGCCTGCGCGGCGGCGCGGGCGACATCCTCGGCGGCGACACCGCTCGCGGAAAGCGTTGCGGCAGTGCGATCGGACGTGGCAACGAAGCTCTTGTGCTCCACACCTTCAAGAATCTGCTCGTCGGTCATGGTCTCGTCGGCCATGGAATACCTCTTTCTAGACGCACCCGAGCTAGCGCAGCTGGGCGTAATGGTTGTAAATCGTAATAGCCGTGGGATAAAGATAACGCCCGGTCTGGATCACATAGACCAGACCCTGCGCAAAACAGGAGAAGAACAACTCGTCGAGCGAGGACTTCCCCACCATCTTGCGCAGCGCATGGGCATAATCACCGTGGCGGTTGGGTTCGATGGCATCGGCCACAAAGACCACCATATCGAGCGGCGTCATGTCGCAGGCGCCCACGGTATGACGGTCGACAGCCTGGAAAACGGCCAGCGATAGCTCGGGAAATAGCTGCGGAAGCTCATAGGCGGCAACCGGGCCATGCAAAAGCGGCGTCGCGGCAGACGGAGAGCCGGCAATCTTAATGCCGTAATGCAGAGCGCGCGTGACCAGCTCGTCGTCGGAGAGCACCTTGTCCCAGTCATGGATCAGGCCGGCGGCAGCGGCATTAAAGCGGTCGACACCGTATACCTCGGCTAGGTGCAGCGCGGTCTCGGCAACACCCAGCGAATGCATGTAGCGCTTTCGCTTATCCTTCATACGCACATCGAGCAGCTCTTGAATGCGCTTGAGCAGCGCGCGCTCATCGCCCTCAAACTGATCCTCTACCGACAACGTAGACCCCCATCACTCAAAATCTTCTTGACCCAGATCGGTATACAGCCCGCGTTTGCGAATATAGCCGAGCACGGACTCGCTCGTAAGATAGCGCACGCTCATGCCACGGGCAACTCGCTTACGAATGTTGGTCGAGCTAATCGCCAGCGCCGGAATCTGGATATAGCGCACGTCAAACGGCAGGCCCGACTCTTTGATTCGCGCGCGAGCAGTATCGATATCAAAGCCCGGTCGCGTCGCCGCAATGAACGTGGCAAGCTCGGCGATTCGGTCGGCATCATGCCAGGTAACAATATCGATAATCGCGTCGGCGCCCGTAATAAAGTAGAGCTTTACCTGAGGCGGGTA
The DNA here is from genome assembly GCA_905198825.1 of uncultured Collinsella sp. Lineage (GTDB taxonomy): Bacteria > Actinomycetota > Coriobacteriia > Coriobacteriales > Coriobacteriaceae > Collinsella. The sequence continues at coordinate 2,176 of CAJKEF010000094.1, forward strand.
AAAGTCGCGAAGGGCGTGAAGCGTATCGGCCGTATAGGTTACGCCCGGACGGTCGATCTCGAACCGGCTCGCCAAAAAGGCCGGGTTCGCGGCGGTCGCGAGGACCGTCATGGCATAACGGTCCTCGGCCGGCGTCACCGGTTTGTCGAGTTTAAAGGCAGGCGAGCCCGCCGGCATAAAGAGCACGGCGTCCAAGTCGAGGGACTCACGTGCCTGCTCGGCGGTCACCAGGTGACCGTAATGGATGGGGTCAAAGGTACCACCCATAATGCCGAGCCTAAACTCCTGCCCGTCCTCTATGGGAAGCTCGGGCAGACCGATTCCACCGCGCAGCGACATGGCTTACTCGCCCTCCGAGGTCTCGGTATCGCCCGCGGCATCCGCCGCATCGACAACCTCGACGCCCTCATCCGCAGCATCGGCCACGTCAATGGCCTCAACGGCAACGTCCTCGCCAGCATCCTCGAGCTCCTCGTACTCCGAGAAGTCCTCAGCGCCCTCAAAGTCAAAGGCGCGCTGGCAAATGCGGACCTCGTCGCCCGCACGGCAACCGGCCTTCTCGAGCGCGTCGTCAACACCCATACGCGCAAACTTATGCTGCAGGTAAATAACGGCTTCCTCGTTTTCCCAGTCGGTCTGGATGACCATGCGCTCGATGGCACGACCGACCACGCGGAAGGCACCGGGCTCTTCCTGGACAATGCGGAAACGCTTCTCACGCTGCAGGCGGCGGCGCTCCCACTCATCGTCGCGCAGGTCGACCGGTTCATCGGAGACCGCCAGCTCGGCGCGGAGCTTGGCCACCTGCTCACCTACGGCAAGCATCAACGTATTGAGACCGGCGCCAGTCACGGCAAAGAACATATGTCCATCGTCGAGCGCTGCGCGCTTGAGGTCGGCAATCCTATCGGCCGTACCCGGCGCGTCGCACTTGTTGGCGACAACGATCTGCGGACGCTCCGAAAGCTCGGCGCCATACTGCTCGAGCTCGCGGTTGATGATGCGATAGTCCTCAACCGGATCGCGATCCTCAAAACCGCCCGTCATGTCGACGACATGCATGATCAGGGCCGTACGCTCAATGTGGCGCAGGAACTGGTGACCCAGGCCCTTGCCCTCGCTCGCGCCCTCGATAAGACCGGGGACGTCGGCGACAACGTAAGAATATTCACCGGCACGCACCATGCCGAGGTTCGGCACGAGCGTGGTAAACGGGTAGTCGGCAATCTTAGGACGGGCGGCACTCATGCGCGCGATGAGCGATGACTTACCCACCGAGGGGAAGCCCACGAGCGCGGCATCGGCCATGAGCTTCATCTCGAGCTCGATCCAGTGCTCCTCGGCCGGTTCGCCCAGCTGAGCGAACGCGGGCGCGCGGCGCACCGACGTCACAAAGTGCGTGTTGCCCAGGCCACCGGCACCGCCGGGCGCCACGACGACGCGCTCGCCGTCGTGGACCAGATCGGCAATCTCGAACATCGGGGTCTGCGTCTCGGGGTCGAGCTCGCGCACCACGGTACCCATAGGGACCTTGAGAATCAAGTCCTCGCCGCTCTTGCCGTTGCGGCGGGCACCCTGCCCGTGCGTGCCGCGCTCGGCGCGGAAGTGATGCTTAAAGCGGTAATCGATCAGCGAAGACAGCTGAGCATCGGCCTGGATGACGACATTGCCGCCACGACCGCCGTCGCCGCCATCGGGGCCGCCCTTGGGGACAAATGCCTCGCGCCTAAATGACATGCATCCGGCTCCGCCGTCGCCGCCGCACACGTTAATGCGGCTGATATCGGTGAACTGTGACAACAGAATCGCCTCCTACAAAAAAGAGGGAGACCCTTGAATCCTAAAACTCAAGTGCCTCCCACATATGTGCTCTATGAAGGGTGAATTACGCGTTCGCGAGCGGGCGTACGCTGACCCTGTGCTTGATACCCTTGTGGAACTCAACGGTACCGTCGACCAGCGCGAACAGCGTGTCGTCCTTACCACGGCCAACATTCTCACCCGGGTGGATGTGCGTGCCGTGCTGACGGACGAGAATCGTGCCCGTGGTTACCGTCTGGCCGGCATAGCGCTTCGTGCCAAGGCGCTGACCGCGGGAGTCACGGCCATTACGGGAGGAACCGAGTCCTTTTTTGTGTGCCATTGTGTATACCTACTCTTTCGTTACGAGTGTAATCTACTCGGCGACGGGAGCCTCGGCAACAGCCTCAGCCTCTGCCTTGACAGCCTTCTTGGCGCGGGAGGTAGCCTGAACCTTCACGATCTTCAGCTTGGTGAGCTGCTGACGGTGACCCTTCAGACGACGATAGCGCTTACGCTTGTGGAACTTGAAGACCAGCTGCTTCTCGCCCTTGAACTGCTCAACGATCTGAGCGGTAACCTTGGCCTTGGCCAGCTTGTCGGGATCGGTGACGATCTTCTTACCATCGTTGAGGAAGATAACCGGCAGGGTGATCTTGTCGCCCTCATTGCCCTCGATCTTCTCGACGGTGATGACATCGTCGGTGGCGACCTTGTACTGCTTGCCGCCCGTGTTAACGATTGCGTACATGTTTACTTGCCCTTCATGCATCAGTTAGTGCAACAGCCGAATATAGTAGCAGGCGATAATACCCCCGTCAACGAGTATGTGGAGCAAATCCACAAGTTCGCACAGGTATGGGGCTGACGAGTCGGCCCTCGTCGTCCTCGCATGCTTGATTCTGACGCTCGACATCGTAGGAGCAGATGGTCACGAGGTCTTGCATACCGGTGGAAACAATAGGTGCATCCACGCCCGGGGTCAAGCCCTGCAACAAAACATCAGCAGCGGAAAGCAAAATTTCCGGACGCATGGAGCCCTCGTTGTCGGCATGGGTGTCGAGCATGAGCACCAAATGGTCCGGGCGCTCCCCCGCCGTGAGCTCATAATCCACGAGCGTGTGATCCAAATCCAAGCGCTTGCTCTTTTTGCCGCGCGCGTAGTCGATGCCATGGTCCGCGCGCAGCGTGTCGATCGCACGACGCACCTCGTCGGCGCTTACGGGCGCCTCGGGATCCAAGTGAAGGTCGATGCGATACGACAGGCGCGTGAGCTGCGCCGTCAATGCCGGCGTGCGCACGTCGATGTACGCCGCCTCGATGGGTGCCAGATCGGCCGGAGACGCAGCAGCCAAGCGCCCAAACGCCTCGTCGAGCGTCACGAACTCGGTCATAAACAGGTCATACCACTCGCAGGTCGACGACGTACCCACCGGTAGCGCCGAAGAGAAGCCCACGCGCATGTGCGGAGAGAAACCCTGCGTGACGGCATAGGGAAGCCCCGCACGGCGCACGATGCGCTCAATGGTATGGATTACTTCGAGATGGCCCAGGTACTTAAGGCGATCGCGCTTGCCATAGCGAACACGAAGCCTAAAGAGCG